>NZ_JBNRIJ010000012.1:120268-160465 GCF_053557675.1 Pseudomonas sp. XP1
CCGGGTTTGAAGCCCGGCCGCGCCACCGGGCGCGATTGCCTTCCTTGAACTCAGTGCCTGGCCTGCTGCTGGGCCAGGGCGCTGTCGACGCGAATGTGACGCTGATCGGCCACCCTCCGGGTCAGGCCGATGCGGTCGAAGTACTCCAGAATCTGCACACTGCGCTTGCGACCGATGCCCAACATATCGCGAAACGCGGCAACCTGCACTATCGGCGTTTCACTGGCCTGCCCCAGCAGCAGCTCTGCCATGCGCTTTAGCGTCGCCTCGGGGTAGAACAGGTCGCGCACCACCTGGTGCACCAGGCCCAGCCGGGCCAGCTTGCGCAGCAACAGGCGCACATCGGCTTCGGCACAGTTTTCCTCGCTTGCAAGCGTCCTGACCCAGGGCGGATCGTATTGCCCCGCCAGCAACTTCGGTTGCAGACTCGCCCATAACACACTGTCGGCTTCGCTCAGCTGGACCTTGTGATCAGGCAGATGCAACCAAGGCCCGCTGCTGGCAACGGCGCCGTCCTCGAGCAACTCATCCAGCAGGCTGACAAAAGCGGGCCGCTCCAGCGGCAAGGCAGCAAAACGACGCAGGCGGTCGCGGTCCGGGCCGAGCTGGTCGGGCTCCTGTTCATGGAACAGTGCCAACTGCTCCAGCACCTGGCGCTTGAGCGCCTGCCACCGGGCACTGGCAAACAGCAGTTGACCCTGCCGCGTGGCAATCACCTGCACGTCTTCCGGCAACTGCCAGGTTTCGCGCAAGCGATTGAACTGCCGCTCCAGACGCTGCGGGTCGATCCCCCCTGGTGCGCTGGCAAGCAGTGCCGGCAGGGCCTGCTCCAGGTCCTCGGCATCGCGCAGCACCTGTAATTGGCGCAGGCGCTCATCGCTGCGACGCTGACGGCTTGGGGCGAACGGGTCGAGCACCTTGCCGCCCCCCAGGGTGCGCTGGGCACGCTGGTCGCGCAGTACCAGACGATCGCCGTGTACCGCCTGCAGCGGCGCGTTCAGCAGCAACTGGGCGAACATGCGCTGGCCCGCCGCCAGGGTTTCACCTTCGAGCAAAGCCACCCGGGCGGTTACGTCCTGGGTGCCGAGGTGCACGTGCACAGCGCTGAAATGTTCGAAGGTACGGGTCTCGCCCGGCAACAGGTTCAGCTCGATATCCACCCGCACGCTGGGAGCGTGCAGCCACTCGGGCACCAGCCAGTCACCCCGGCGCACCTGCTCCACCGTCAGCCGTTCGGCAGCGATGTTCAGTGCCACCCGCTGGCCCGCCTCGGCCACCAGCGCGGCCTGGTTCTGTGCATGCAGGCCACGCACCCGCACCGGTTTGCCGGCCTTGCCCAGCAACAGGGTGTCGCCGGCACTCACCCGCCCGGCCAGCGCCGTGCCCGTGACCACGACACCCGCACCGGTAACGGCGAAGGCGCGGTCGACGGCCAGACGGAAACCGCCACGCACGCTGCGCTGGCGTACACGCTGTTGCGCGGCCAGCAAGGCCTGGCGCAGGGCATCGATACCTTCGCCGGTCACACTCGACAACGGAAACTGCCGTGCACCGGCATAAGGGCCCGGCGCCAGCAGTTCGCTGACCTGTGCCTGCACTTCGGCCAGGCGGGTTGGCTCTACCCGGTCGCATTTGCTGATCGCCACCAAGGCCTGGGGGATCCCCAGCAGTTCGATGATCGCCAGGTGCTCTCGGGTTTGTGGCATCACCCCGTCGTCGGCAGCCACCACCAACAGCACCAGGTCGATACCGTGGGCGCCGGCCAGCATGTTGTGGATAAAGCGCTCATGGCCCGGTACGTCGATGAAGCCGGTCAGCGCTACCCCCTCGGTCAGCGCCGCATAGCGGTAGCCAAGGTCGATGGTCATGCCACGGGCGCGCTCCTCCTGGCGATGGTCACCGGCTTGGCCGGTCAGGGCCTGGAGCAGTGCGGTCTTGCCGTGGTCGATGTGGCCGGCGGTACCAACGATCACTGTACCGGCCCCAATTGCAAGGCAGGCAACTGCGCCAGCCACTGGGCTTCGTCATCTAGTTGGCGCAGGTCCAGCCACAGTGCGTCATCGGCGATACGGCCGAGCACCGGCACCGGCAAGTCACGCAAGGCCCGCTCCAGAACATGCAGGCTGCGCCCGCGCAACTTCTTCGACACCTGCGGGCGCAGGCACAACGCCGCGCTCGGCAGGCGGGCCACCGGTTGGCTGCCACTGCCGATCATACCCAGCGCCGGTTCCACGCTGACCGCCCATTGCTCGCCGAGGCGGGCTTTGAGCTCTGGCGCCAGACGCTCGGCCTGGGACTGGATTTCGGCTTGGCTGCGGGTCAACAGGCGCAGACTGGGCAGGCGCTCGGCCAGGCGGTCGGGGTTGCGGTACAGCGCCAGCACCGCTTCGAGTGCGGCCAGGGTGATCTTGTCGACACGCAGCGCGCGCTTGAGCGGGTTCTTCTTGATCCTGGCGATCAGTTCCTTGCGCCCGACGATGATCCCGGCTTGCGGCCCGCCCAGCAGTTTGTCGCCGCTGAAGGTGACGATATCGGCGCCGTCAGCCAGGGCCTGGCGCACGGTCGGCTCGGCGGGCAGGCCCCAGCGGGTAAGGTCAAGCAGGCTGCCGCTGCCCAGGTCTTCGAGCAGCGGCAGGTCATGTTGGTGGGCGATGCGCGCCAGCTCGCCGGTGGGCACCTGGGTAGTGAAGCCCTGGATGCTGTAGTTGCTGCAATGCACCCGCATCAGCAGGCCGGTACGTGGGCTGATGGCGGCCTCGTAGTCACGGGCGTGGGTGCGGTTGGTGGTGCCGACTTCGTGCAGCTTCACGCCGGCGCGGGCCATGATGTCGGGGATGCGGAAGGCACCGCCGATCTCGATCAGTTCGCCGCGGGAGATGACCCCCTCCTTGCGGGCGCCCAGGCTGTTGAGCGCCAGCAGCACGGCGGCGGCGTTGTTGTTGACCACGGTTACGGCTTCGGCGCCGGTCAACTCGCGGATCAGGCCTTCGATCAGGTCGTCACGATCGCCGCGCTTGCCGGTGGTCAGGTCGAATTCCAGGTTGAGCGGGTAGCGAGCGGCGGTCTGCATTGCCTCGATGGCCTCCTCTGGCAACAGGGCGCGGCCTAGGTTGGTGTGCAACACGGTGCCGGTAAGGTTGAACACACGGCGGACCTGGCTGCGTTGCTGTGTAGCCAAGCGTTCGCCAGTGCGGCCCAGCAGGACTTCAGCAGCCAGTTCGGCAGCGCTGAGCTGGCCGGTGCGGGCGGGGTCGCGCAGGTCATCGAGCAATTGCCGCAGGGTGGCGAGGACCGCGTCGCGGCCGTGGCGGTCGATCAGCGGGAGGCAGGCTGGGTGGCGCAAAAGGGTGTC
The DNA here is from genome assembly GCF_053557675.1 of Pseudomonas sp. XP1. NCBI lineage: Bacteria > Pseudomonadati > Pseudomonadota > Gammaproteobacteria > Pseudomonadales > Pseudomonadaceae > Pseudomonas > Pseudomonas sp. XP1. Next base: position 123,621 of record NZ_JBNRIJ010000012.1, read on the forward strand.
GATGGAGGGCAGGCGTGGGGTGTCGCTGGCAAGGCTGGAGGACATGCGGTACTACCTTGGACTGATCCGTTGTCTGTACTGGCCTCTTCGCGGGTAAACCCGCTCCCACAGCGGCAGCGCAAGCCTCAATAGCTGCGCTGGCCCCGCGGGAGCGGGTTTACCTGCGAAGAAGGCGACTCGGTCTTACAGTGTAGACACTCTCCACTACCCGGGTGCGAGCATCAGGTTCGGTGCCAACCGATGAAACCCCTCCTCGTCCAGGCGAATGTCCAGTGCCAGGCTGGCCAGGTCATCGGCCAGCGGCTCGGCCGCAGCATCGTTTTCCAGGTAATTCTGCTTCAGGTAGCTCTCGCACTCCGGGCAGCACTCCGCGCGCAGCGGCGCCTTGCCCGGCGCATGGCGGTCATCGTCAAGGCTGGTATAGCGCAGGTCCTTGCTCGACTCGCAGTACACGCACTTGACCCGCACCACATGCCATTCGCAGGCACACAGCGAACAAGCCAGGTAGCGCAGGCCATTGTGCTTGCCGCGGTTGCGCACCACCCCGGCCATCGCCGGCGAACCGCAGGCCGGGCACTGGGCCAGGCTGCCGGCAGGCTTGAGCTCTGGCGTGGGCAGCGCCAGCAACCATCTGGACCAGGCCGCCTGCAAGGCCGCCCCTATGAACGGCACCAGCGCCGCAGGCACGGCATCGTACTGACCGGCAAGCAAGGCAATGCCCCAACCCTTGCGTTGATGGTCGTCACTGCTGTGCAGGGCTTGCAGCGCCTCCCCCAACGGACCACTGGTGTACGTGTCGAGATGCTCAAGCAAGGCTTGCAACCAGACCAGCCACGGCCCCTCACGCACCAGGCTGTCCGCCGCCAGAGGCGGCAAACCATGACTTATGCACAGGCGCTGACGCTCCTCGGCCACCGGCATGCCAGCGGGCGGGTTATTCACAAGCTGCTGCTGGATAAGGCACAAACGAGCCACCAGCTTCAGGTATTCGCCAAGGGCATTGCCCTCGGCCAACTGCTCCAGGCGCGCGGCGCGCAGTTCGAACAGGTTGGCGGGGGGCAGGTGCAGAAACGGCGGCATTACCGCCGACGCTTCGATCTGCCCGGGTTCGAGTATCGTGCTCAAGCGCTCATCCTTCTTTTCGTCCGTGATTGCCCGGCGTCTTGTCGCCGGTCACTTCGCGGTACCACAACTCATGGTGCTTGCGCGCCCAGGCGCGGCTGACCCAGCCATGCAGCATGGCGCCGATCGAACCTTTGATCCAGATGCCGGCGTAGATGTGCACGATGATGCTGAGGATCAGCACGAACGCCGCCAGTGCGTGGAGCAGCGCGGACAGGCGAATGACCTCGATGCCGAACAAATGGCTGAAGTATGCGCGCCAGATCACCACGCCGCTGACCAACAGAACCAGCATGCACACCAGCAGGGTCCAGAACAACAGTTTCTGCCCGGCGTTGTACTTGCCGATCGGTGGTACACCCTCCTCCTTGTTGAGCATCACCTGGTCCACGCGGCGTAGCCACAGGCGGTCGTTGGCAGTGATGAAGTTGGCCCGCCAGAAACGCAGCACCAGGCCGAGGAAGAACACGAACATCGCCACCCCGATGAAGGGGTGCAGGATGCGTGTCCACGGCCCACCGCCGAACAGGTTGCTGAGCCAGAACAGTGCCGGATGGAACAGCGCAAGCCCCGACAGGCCAGCCAGGACGAACAGGATCGCGACGACCCAGTGGTTGCTGCGCTCGTTGGCGTTGTAGCGCAGGATGGGTTTGTTGTCGTTCATGGCCGCTGCTCCCCTTGCCCACCGGGCTTGGTCGGATCATAGACATGGACCGACGGGTCCACCTGGTGCACGCTTTCATCCGCAGGTATCGGATGTTCGTCCTCTTCCACCCGCTGTGGCCCGACCCGCACATAGTGGAAAAACCCGGCCAGCACCGCCGCGCCCATGGCAAGCAGCGCCAGCGGCTTGGTGAAGCCCTTCCACAGCCCCACCAGCGGGCTGATCACCGGCTGGTCCGGCAGGCCGGCGTACAGCTTCGGCGTGTCGGCATGGTGCAACACATACATCACGTGGGTGCCACCGACGCCATCCGGGTCGTACAGCCCGGCCTTGTCGTAGCCCCGCGATTTGAGGTCGACGATGCGTTCGGCTGCATGAACCTTCATCTCGTCCTTGGTGCCGAACACGATCGCCCCGGTCGGGCAGGTTTTCACACAGGCCGGCTCCAGGCCCACGGTCACGCGGTCGGAACACAGGGTGCACTTGTACGCCTTGTGGTCCTTCTGCGAGATGCGCGGGATGTTGAACGGGCAACCGGTGATGCAATAGCCACAACCGATGCAGTGGTCCTGGTTGAAGTCGACGATGCCGTTGGCGTGCTTGATGATTGCCCCCGGGCTCGGGCACGCCTTCAGGCAACCTGGCTCGGCGCAGTGCATGCAACCGTCCTTGCGAATCAGCCACTCCAGGTTGCCGTCGTCGCGCTCGTGCTCGGTGAAGCGCATCAGGGTCCAGGTCTCGGCGGTGAGGTCCTGGGGATTGTCGTAGGTGCCGTGGTTGTGGCCGACCTCGTCACGCAGTTCGTTCCACTCCGAACACGCCACCTGGCAGGCCTTGCAGCCGATGCACTTGGTAGTGTCGATCAGCTTGGCGACTTCCTGCTGCTGGCGTACCGAAGGCGGTACGGTGGTGGTGGCCGAGCGGGCGATGATGTCTTGGCTGGCCATCAGAGTTTCTCCACTTTGACGAGGAACGACTTGGACTCTGGCGTCTGGGTATTGCCGTCACCCAGGAAAGGCACCAGGGTGTTTGTCAGATAGCCATGCCGCGTAGCCCCGGTGAAACCCCAGTGCAGTGGGATGCCGATCTGGTGCACGGTCTGGTTGTTGACCTTGAGCGGGCGAATCCGCTTGGTCACCACCGCCACCGCATCGATATGCCCGCGCTTGCTCGACACCCGCACCCGGTCGCCGGCCTTGATACCTTTCTCGTTGGCCAGCACCTCGCCGATTTCGACGAACTGCTCGGGCTGGGCGATGGCGTTCAGCCGGCAATGCTTGCTCCAGAAGTGGAAGTGCTCCGTCAGCCGGTACGTGGTCGCCGCGTAGGGGAACTCGTCGTGCTTGCCGAGGCTGTCCCACACCGAATCGAAGACCCGCCCAGCCGGGTTGCTGGTGGCCTTCTTGTTCTGCGGGTGCAGCGGATTGATGCCAATCGGCGTCTCGAACGGCTCGTAGTGCTCGGGGAACGGGCCTTCGGCCATCTTGTCGATGGCGAAGAACCGCGCCACGCCTTCGGGGTTCATGATGAACGGGTTCATCCCCGCCTCAGGCGGCGAGTCGACCTTGAAGTCAGGCACGTCTGTGCCGGTCCAGGCCTTGCCGTTCCACCACACCAGGCGTTTCTTCTCCGGGTCCCACGGCTTGCCTTGCGGGTCGCTGGAGGCACGGTTGTAGAGGATGCGGCGGTTGGCTGGCCAGGCCCAGGCCCAGTTCTGCACCTGGTGCATGCCGTACGGGTCGCTGTTGTCACGTCGAGCCATCTGGTTACCCTGCTCGGTCCAGCTACCGGCGAAGATCCAGCAGCCGGACGCGGTGCTGCCGTCGTCCTTGAGCTGGCCAAAGCCCGCCAGTTGCTGGCCGGCCTTGATCACTGCGCCAGTCGGGTCGGTGACGTCGGTCACCGCCCAGCCGTTCATTTCCTTGGCCAGCTCCTCCGGGGATGGCTCTTCAGGGACCTTGTACGGCCAGCTGATGTTCATCAGCGCATCAGGGTAGGCGCCGCCCTCGGCCTGGTAGCGTTGGCGCAGGCGCAGGAACAGCTCGCTCATGATGTGAACGTCGGTGCGGGTCTCGCCCGGGCCGTCGGCGCCCTTCCAGTGCCACTGCAGCCAGCGGCTGCTGTTGACCAGCGAGCCGTCTTCCTCGGCAAAGCAGGTGGTGGGCAGGCGGATCACTTCGGTCTGGATATTGGCCGTGTCGACATCGTTGAACGGCCCGGCGTTGCGCCAGAACTCCGAGGTCTCGGTGGCCAACGGGTCCATGATCACCAGCCACTTGAGCTTGCCCAGGGCCGCGGTTACGCGGTTCTTGTCCGGCAGCGCGGCAATCGGGTTGAAACCCTGGCACATGTAGCCGTTGACCTTGCCTTGGCCCATCATCTCGAACATGCGCAGCACGTCGTAGGCCGGTACATCGAGCTTGGGCAACCAGTCGTAGCCCCAGTTGTTCTCTGCGGTGGCATTGGCGCCGTACCAGGCTTTCATCAGGCTGACGTGGAACTTGCCGTAGTTCTGCCAATACGACAGTTGCCCAGGGCGCAGCGGCTTGGAGGCGCGCTTGTCGATATAGGCGGCATAGTCCTGCTCTGCGTCGCCAGCCAGGGTCAGGTAGCCCGGCAGCGAGTTGGACAGCAGCCCAAGGTCGGTCAGGCCCTGGATGTTGGAATGCCCCCTCAAGGCGTTGACACCGCCACCTGGCATGCCGACGTTGCCAAGCAGCAACTGGACCATGGCCGCGCTGCGGATGATCTGAGCGCCGATCGAGTGCTGCGTCCAGCCCAGCGCGTAGAGGATCGTCATGGTCTTGCCCGGTACCGAGCAGGTGGCGATCTCTTCCCAGATCTTCAGCATGGCGTCCTGCGGCATGCCACAGGTCATGCTCGCCAGTTCCGGGGTATAGCGGCTGTAGTGCTGCTTCATCAGCTGGAACACGCAGCGCGGGTGCTGCAGGGTCGGGTCGACCTTGGCAAAACCGTCCTCACCCAGCTCGTAACCCCAGCCGGACTTGTCGGCATACACGCGCTTGGCCTCGTCGTAGCCGCTGAACAGGCCATCCTCGAAGCCATAGTTCTCTTTGACGATGAACGACACATCGGTGTAGTTGCGCACGTACTCGTGCTGGATCTTGTCGTTGCTCAGCAGGTAATTGATCAGCCCGCCCATGAAGGCGATATCGGTACCAGTACGGATCGGTGCGTAGTAGTCCGCCACCGAAGCGGTACGGGTAAACCGCGGGTCGACCACGATCAGCCGCGCCTTGTTGTGCGCCTTGGCCTCGGTCACCCACTTGAAGCCGCACGGATGCGCTTCTGCTGCGTTGCCCCCCATTACCAGGACCAGATTCGCGTTGGCGATATCGGACCAGTGATTGGTCATGGCGCCACGGCCGTACGTCGGGGCAAGACTTGCCACCGTCGGGCCATGTCAGACACGAGCCTGGTTATCGAACCCCAGCATGCCTGTTGCGCGGACGACCTTGTGGGTCAGGTAGCCAGCCTCGCTGGAGGCGGCGGAAGCAGCGAGAAAACCGGTGGTGATCCAACGGTTGACCGTTTGCCCCTGGGCGTTCTTTTCTATGAAGTTGGCGTCGCGGTCCTGCTTCATCAGGTCGGCGACGCGATCGAGCGCCTCATCCCAGCTGACCCGCACCCACTCCTGGCTGCCCGGCTTGCGTACCTCGGGGTACTGCAGGCGGCTCGGGCTGTGGATGAAGTCCAGCAGGCCAGCGCCTTTCGGGCAGAGGGTGCCGCGGTTGACCGGGTGGTCGGCGTCACCTTCGATATGGATGATGTTCTGTTTGACGTTCTTGCCCGCATCGCCCTGGCTGTACATGATCAGGCCGCAGCCGACCGAGCAGTAAGGGCAGGTGTTACGGGTTTCCTTGGTATGCGCCAGCTTGAAGTGACGCACCTGCTCGGCAAATGCTGGTGTAGGGGCCATGCCCAACGCCGCAAGGCTCGAGCCTCCAAGGCCGACGGCGGCGACCTTGAAGAACTGCCGACGGTTCAGGTCCATCGTGCACTCCTGATCAGGTGGTGGACGCACGGAACATGGCCGGCGCCTCTTGGTAGTCACGGTGGCGGCCAATTGATGGCCGCCAAGAGTTAAGACTAGCCAAGAATCGAGAAGGTGCGATGACATGGGTCAGTTGAAGGCGCTGTGTTGCCTGATTCGCGGGTAAAAACGCTCCCACAGGTACTGCACATGCCCGAAGCACGGCGCTATTTCTGTGGGAGCGGGCGTGCTCGCGAACACCGGCAACGCCGGTGCCATCCACCATCGGCCGATCAGCAAAGCGGCAGGTTGCGCACCACGTTCAGCGCCGCGCTGCTCTGCGCCACCGGCATGATCTCGATGGTATTGATGTTCACATGCGCCGGCTGCTCGGCAATCCATGCCACCGTGGCCGCGATGTCCTCGGGCAGGATGGCCTCCACATCCCGATACAGCGCCTGCACGGCATCCAGGTCACCATTCAGGCGCACCACCGAGAAATCGGTCCCCGAGCACAGCCCAGGCTCGATGTTGCTCACTCGCACGCGGGTGCCCGCCAGGTCGGCGCGCAGGTTGAGGCTGAACTGGCGGACAAAGGCCTTGCTGGCGCCATACACATTACCGCCTGGGTAGGGGTAGGTGCCGGCGATCGAGCCGATGTTGATGATCATGCCACTGTCGCTTTCCACCATCTGCGGCAGGATCTTGTGGGTGACCATGGCCAGGCCGGTGATGTTGGTGTCGATCATTCGCTGCCAGTTTTCCGCACTGCTTGCCTGGGCACGGTCCACGCCCAGCGCCAGCCCGGCATTGTTGACCAGCAGGTCGATCTGCAGCGAAGCATCACTAATCTGCTCGACCGCCGTCTCTAGCGACAACGGGTCGGTGACGTCCAGCGCCAGCGGAATGAAATTGACGCCCAGCTCGGCCTCCAGCGCTTGCAGCTTGTCCATGCGCCGGGCACCACCGATCACGCGGTAGCCTTTGCCGATCAAGGTACGGCAGATGGCGCGGCCAAAGCCCGAGGAGGCGCCGGTTACGAATGCGGTTTTCATCAGTTGTCTCCTATGGAAGGGTCAGGCCAGGTACTTCACGCCCAGGCTGGTGAACAGGCAGAGCATCGAGAACACCAGCGCCTTGCGCACCACTTCGTTGCCTTTGCGCAGGGCCAGCGCGCTGCCAAGGTGGTTACCGAGGATGTTGCAAGCCACCAGCGGCAACGCCAGCAGGTAGACGACCTTGCCGGCAATGACGAAGGCCACCAGGGCGCCGATATTGGATGCGAAGTTGAAGGTTTTGGAGTTGGCCGAGCTGGAGACCAGGTCCATGCGCAGCAGGTAATGGAAAGCGATGATGAACATGCTGCCGGTACCGGGACCGAAGAAGCCGTCATAGAAACCGATGGCCAGGCAGGTCAGGGGGACCACGGTGAACAGCATGCGCGATGACAGTTCGCGCTCTTCGACCGGGCGGTCCTTGGGGGTGAGGAAGATGAGGATGCCGAAGGGGATCAGCGCCAGGATGATCTTGCCTACGGTTTCCTGGGAGATCGACACGATCAGGTGCGCTCCCAGGTAGGCACCGAGCAGCGAGAATGGCACGCCGACCAGCGCTACCTTCCAGACCATCTTGCTGTTCGCCAGGAAGTTGCGGATGGCCGCCAGCGTGCCGAGGGTACTGACCAGTTTTTCCTGGCCGAGGGCAACCTGGGGTGGCATGCCAACCAGCAGAAAGCCCGGCACCAGGAACAGCCCGCCGCCACCGGCAATGCTGTCGACGAAGCCGGCAACGAAGGCAATTGCCCCGAGCATGAGGATCGCCAGCAACCAGTGTTCAGCCCAGAAAGCGCCTAACAGTTCCATAACAGTACGTCCATCGAGTCAGTGAAAGAGATCAGGAGAGAACTTCGTAGAGGTGATCGGCCCGGGCGAAGTGCACCCGGTTCAGGTCGTTTACTGCGAACAGACGCAGCAGCCAGCGGTCGGCACCATCGTTCTGTGGCTCGAAGCCATCGCGGGCATGCAGCACGCGCTGGTTCTTGAAGATCATGAAATCGCCAGGCAGCAGCAGGTGCGGCTCATCGAAGCGGCGGGTTTCCAGCACGCTGCGCAGGCTGCCCAGGGCCTGTTCGGCACGCAGGTTCAGGCCGTGGGTGTTTTCGCTGTCGAAGCGGCACAACCATTCGCCAGCGTGACCACGCGCCAGGACTGGCAACTCGGCGGTGCAACGGCGGTTGCCTGTGAAGGAGTCCGGGCGACGGATTTCGAACTGGGGCAGGCACAGTTCGCGCACGGTCGATGCGGGTAGTGCTGCGACCACGGCATCGAGGTTTACCAGTGTGGTGCTGATGCGCGGGTCACAGCGCATACCGAAGAACGACAGGTACTCCGGGCAGCAGGAAGCGGTGCCAAGCGGCTCGGAAGAAAGCGGCAGGTCCGGGTTGTCCACATGATAGGAAAAGCGCAGCCGCGAACCATGGGAGCTCTTGTGGCTGGACGAACTGCGCGACGGTATGACATGGCGGAACAGGTGACCATCGTTCTCCCCTTCATAAACCACTGGGTTGATCCCCATCAGACTCTGCATGGTCAGGCTGACCAGGCAGGCAATGGGTGTGCTGCGCGGGCTGAGCACGCCCGAATAGGGCGTGGGCGGGATATCCCGATCGCGCGGGCAGTTGCGCACGATCATGCTGGTCAGGTGCGGGTCTTCGACAAAACCGCGGATCTGCTGGCACAGCGTCTTGCCCAGCACTTCCTGCGCCTGATCCTTGATCTGTGGGTAAAGCTCTTTGCTCGTCTCGAAATCGAGCGGGGTGTTGTTCAGCAGGGTTTGCCAGGCGCTGGAGGTGACCCACGGCAGGCGGATCTCCAGTGCGGTCCGAGGCTCGGCCCCTTGATGCAGTTGTGCGCTTTCCATTTCGAGTGATATTCCATTGAGGCGGCTTGAGGCCGTTCGGTGTCGTGCTAAGCCGGGCAGAGGCGGCAGACGTTGTATTTTTTGAAGCCGTTCACAGCTGTGCGACGCCAGCGATTGACGCCGCTGGCCGCAATCGCACATTGCATCGACTCAATCATTGTAATTACAAAAATAAAATCGATTCAATTCATTTTCGATAGCGTAAACCCTCAGGATTGAATCGATTCAATCAACTCATTGATTTCAAAAGATTTCTATCTATCGTCACGAGATACGGTGTACGGCCGGCGAAAGGATCGCCTTTTGACGACGGGTGTCCGCTACGAACGCACAACAACCCAAAGCGACTCAATCAAGGTAATTTACCTGTACGAAAACACAATTACTTCCATCAGACCTTTCGTGCTAGGCTTCCGCGTTCTCGCAGATTCTGGTGCCATTTCTATGTGGGTTCCTCACTACAGCGACCTGGCGCAGCCGGTCTACCTGATGATTGCCGACGCCTTGGAACAAGACATTGGCAGTGGCCGGCTGGTGGCTGGCGAACGCTTGCCGACACTCAAGGATCTGGCCGAGTCCCTGAACGTGACCCCCGGCACCATCGGGCGCGCTTACGACGAAGCTGCCAAGCGCGGCCTGGTGGTAGGCGAAGTCGGCCGCGGCACCTTCGTGCTGCAGCAACGGCAGCTGCAAAGCTCTCCTCCTGCCCCGGTCGCACAGCCAAAGCCCGTGGCCGCCGAACGTGAGAGCGGCCAGATTGACCTGTCGATCATCAAGCCCAACGATGCCCACATGACCGACTGGCTGCGCGGAGCCATAAACGAGCTGGCCGCGTCGCCCGGCCTGGCGCAGGTACTCGACTACGTCACCGATGGCGGCCATGCGACCCACAAGCAGGCCGGTGCCGCCTGGATCCAGCGCTGGCTGCCCGAGGCGCGCTGGCAGCAGGTAGTTCTGACTTCAGGGGCCCAGCACGGCCTGCTGGTGGCCATCAGCAGCCTGTCGAAGAGCGACGATGTGGTGCTGTGCGAGTCGTTCTGCTACCCAGGCATCATCTCCCTGGCCCACAGCATGGGCCGCCGCCTGCGCGGCGTGGCCATGGACGAGCACGGCCTGATTCCCGAGGCACTGCGCGCGGCGTGCCTGGAGCACCGCCCTTCCCTGCTGGTGTGCGTCACCACCCACCAGAACCCGACTAACTCGATCATGCCCCACGCACGGCGCCAGGCCATCGCCGAGATCGCCCGCGAGTTCGACCTGTTCATCGTCGACGACGATATCTACGGTTTCCTTGAACCCGCACCGGATTACCAGCCACTGGCGGCGTATGCGCCCGAACGCTCGGTATACCTCACCAGCCTGTCCAAAAGTGTGCTGCCAGCACTGCGCATCGGATACCTGTATGCCCCACCGCAAACCCTCTCGCGGCTTTCGTCGATGGTACGCAGCAGTGTCTGGATGCCCTCTCCGTTGATGGCGCAATTGGCCAGCAACCTGGTCAACAGCGGCATGGCTGACCAGTTGGTGCGGGTGCAACAGGAGGAGGCGGCCGAGCGCCAGCAAATGGCCCGGGAGATCCTTGGCAAGTACAAGATCCGCAGCCAGCCCAACAGCTTCCATATCTGGCTGGAGTTGCCCGAGCCTTGGACAAGCGACGAATTCGCCAACCTGGCACGTAACAACGGAGTCACGGTAGTCAGTGGCAGCCAGTTCCTGCCAGAACGCAGCCACGCCAGCTGCGGCGTGCGCATCGCCCTGATGGCCCCCAGCCGCCAGGAACTGGGCTTTGCCCTGACCAAGCTGGTCAGCTTGCTGGACTCACCGGAGCCGCGGTTGTTTTATTGAACTGGACTGGTATTGGTGTAGCCGTGCCATTTTGGGGCACTATGCACCCGTTTCGCGACGCGAGGCCACTCCAACAGACACTCGGTGTCACAGGGTTTGATTTGTAGCCGTCAACAAAACAGGTGCAGCAGAACGGCACCAGCCAAGAACTGAGGGCAGACTGTCAAGTAAGAGGCATAACTTTAATCAATGACGCATGTGACTCTAACAAGGCCCGAGCATACTCGCTCGACTACAAGTCGATGAACACACTGAAATTATCGCCTTCCAGATATCGGACAGAAACCTGATCGCTAACATCTTGCCCATCTTCCGTTACAAACTTGTAATGGGACAGGAGAAAATCCTCCCGATAAACAATGCCTTCATCCCGCTGTTTCCCGCCCCACGCCATTATCAACCCACCGGCAATTGCAACGAGGCCGGAGTTCGCTTGTATGTGTTGAATCAGAGTAGGGCCTGAAAGCCGGTCATAATAAATAACCTCAGGACCGAACAGGAAGATGCCAAGGCCCAGTGCGGAAATTGCCAATCCAATGCCTATTAATACTCGACCGTAAAACGCAGCATCCCCAGCAGGCCCCTCAAGATGAGCTGCATATATCTCGGAAAAACCGGAGACATTGTAGTTTCGCGCCTCTGACTTCAGGTTTATTTGACCTAACAGGCATTCCTTCTCAGCACTTTGCATGATCCACTCCTTTAAAAAGTGAATACTAAGCGATCAGCATAGGAAAAAGTGCGCCCCACTAGAATTTCAGAAGTCTCTGACATTTACGGTCAGCGTTTCCTATAACCAATAAAGTTGGTAACTTCTTATAGGCACTTTTCCTACTCAATGGGCTGCCGAGTTTCCCGCAATATAGCGAAGCTGGCGCCCTATCTTCGCCGCTTTCTTTTTAGAGGAAAGCCCGCACAGCACTACACTGTTTGCTCATAAAAAAACCCAAGACATCTGCCTTGGGTTTTTGGTTTTTTGCCAACTGCTTAACGGCTTGGATCAGAACGGAATATCGTCATCGAAGCTGTCGAAGTCAGCCGCTGGCTGAGGGGCTGGCTGCTGCGGTGCCGGGCGCTGAGGGGCCTGTTGCGGCCGTGGGGCCTGCTGGCGCGGCGCCTGGTTGTACTGTTGCTGCTGGCCACCGCCGTAGTTGCCGCCACCCTGGTTGTATGGGTCACCGCCCTGCTGCTGGTTCTGCGGACGACCGCCGAGCAGCTGCATGGTGCCGTTGATGTCGACGATGATCTCGGTGGTGTAGCGCTTGATGCCGTCTTTTTCCCACTCGCGGGTCTGCAGCTTGCCTTCGATGTAGCACTGCGAACCCTTGCGCAGGTATTCGCCGGCGATTTCGGCAACCTTGCCGAACAGCGACACACGGTGCCACTCGGTACGCTCGACCTTCTGACCCGACTGCTTGTCGGTCCACTGCTCACTGGTAGCCAGGCTCAGGTTGGTCACGGCGTTACCGTTGGGCAGGTAGCGGACTTCGGGATCCTGGCCACAGGTACCGACCAGAATGACTTTGTTAACCCCACGGGCCATAACGTTCTCCTAGGCTTCGCACGCCGAAGAGGCCGGGTTCACCAGGCGCTCAAGGGTCGTACGGTCCAAAATTTTCGTATCCAGTTTGATATAGATGGCGGCTTCTTCCGCCACCACGACGGCGTCGGTCACACCTGGCACAGCCATCAGGCGCTCGGTCAGGCCGGCTTCCCGCACTGCCTCTGGCGTCAGCGGCATGCGCAGACTGGTCACATAGGGCGGCTCGTTCATGCGCAAGGCAACAACCAACCAGATGGCACACAGTACCGCACAACCGAGGAACACCATGTTCAGCCCGCCATGCTGGAACAACCAGCCACCAAGGATTCCTCCCAGGGCAGCACCGAGGAACTGGCTGGTAGAGTAGACCCCCATCGCCGTCCCCTTGCCACCTGCAGGCGACACCTTGCTCACCAGTGAAGGCAGCGATGCCTCCAGCAGGTTGAATGCAGTAAAGAATACCACGGTGCCGATCACCAGTCCGCGCAAACCGTCAGCCCACTGCCAGAAGAATACCTCCACCAGCAGCAACACACTGACCGCCCCGGCCAACACGCGTTTCATCTTGCGCTTTTTTTCGCCATAGATGATGAACGGGACCATTGCAAAAAATGAGATGAACAACGCGGTCAGGTACACCCACCAGTGCTGCTCCTTCGGCAGGCCGCCGCGCTCGACAAAGGCCAGCGGCAGTGCGACGAAGCTGGCCATGAGGATCGCGTGGAGGATGAAGATGCCCACATCCAGCCGCAGAAGGTCCGGATGGCGCAGGGTCGGGCCGATGGCCTGGCGCGCCACACCTGACTCACGATGCTGCAGGATGCTGTGGGTATTGGGCACCACAAAGGCGATCAGCAGGATGCCGACCAGGGCAAGTCCTGCCGTGGCGAGGAACAATCCTGACAAGCCAAAGGCACGAGTCAGCAATGGGCCGACAACCATGGCGACCGCAAACGACAGGCCGATGCTCATGCCGATCATGGCCATGGCCTTGGTCCGATGCTGCTCGCGGGTGAGGTCGGACAGCAGTGCCATGACCGCAGCGGAAATCGCTCCGGCGCCCTGCAGGATACGCCCGGCGATCACTCCCCAGATGGAGTCGGCCTGGGCCGCCAATACACTGCCCAGCGCAAAGATGACCAGCCCCAGGTAAATCACCGGCCGGCGGCCGATGCGATCGGAAATCATCCCGAACGGGATCTGCAATACGGCTTGCGTCAGGCCATAGGCACCAATGGCCAGGCCGATCAGCGCAGGCGTGGCACCGGCCAGGTCCATGCCGTAGGTGGCCAGCACCGGCAAGACCATGAACATGCCCAGCATACGAAAGGCAAAGACCAGGGCCAGGCCGCCAGCGGCGCGGGTTTCGCCGCCACTCATGCGCTCGTTGTGGGTGTCGTGCATGGATTAACCTCGTGTGAACCGGCGGCGATTCTATCAGTCCGACAGCTTGACGGCATCTACGCGACGCTTTGCCGCGTACTGGCAGGGCGCCGTATACTTCTTTGTTTATGCCCGCCGAGCGAGGCCGCAGTGGACAAGATCCTGATTCGTGGGGCACGTACCCACAACCTGAAGAACATCGACCTGACCCTGCCCCGGGACAAGCTGATCGTGATCACCGGCCTGTCCGGTTCCGGCAAGTCGTCCCTGGCGTTCGACACCCTGTACGCCGAAGGCCAGCGCCGCTATGTGGAATCGCTGTCGGCCTACGCCCGGCAGTTCCTGTCGATGATGGAAAAGCCCGACGTCGACACCATCGAAGGCCTGTCGCCAGCCATTTCCATCGAGCAGAAGTCGACCTCGCACAACCCCCGCTCCACGGTCGGTACCATCACCGAAATCTACGACTACCTGCGCCTGCTGTACGCCCGCGTCGGCACTCCGCGCTGCCCGGATCACGATATCCCGCTGGAAGCGCAAACGATCAGCCAGATGGTAGACCTGGTCCTGGAGCGCCCGGAAGGCAGCAAACTTATGCTGCTGGCGCCCGTTGTGCGCGAGCGCAAGGGCGAGCATCTGGCAGTGTTCGACGAATTGCGCGCCCAGGGCTTTGTGCGCGCTCGGGTCAACGGCAAACTCTATGAACTCGACGAACTGCCCAAGCTGGACAAGCAGAAAAAACACAGCATCGATGTGGTGGTGGACCGCTTCAAGGTCCGCGCCGACCTGCAACAGCGCCTGGCCGAGTCGTTCGAGACCGCGCTCAAGTTGGCCGACGGGATCGCCCTGGTGGCACCGATGGATGACGAACAAGGCGAAGAGACGATCTTCTCCGCGCGTTTCGCCTGCCCGGTCTGTGGCCATGCCATCAGCGAGCTGGAGCCGAAGCTGTTCTCCTTCAACAACCCCGCCGGCGCCTGCCCTACCTGCGATGGCCTGGGGGTGAAGCAGTTCTTCGACACCAAGCGCCTGGTCAATGCCGAGCTCACCTTGGCCGAAGGCGCGATCCGCGGCTGGGACCGGCGCAACGTGTACTACTTCCAGATGCTGGGTTCGCTGGCCGCGCACTACGGCTTCAGCCTGGAGGAGCCGTTCGGCCAGCTGTCGGCCGAGCACCAGAAGGTGATCCTGCAAGGCAGCGGCAAGCAGAGCGTCGACTTCAAGTACCTCAACGACCGAGGCGACATCGTCAAGCGCTCGCACCCCTTCGAAGGCATCGTACCGAACCTGGAACGTCGCTACCGGGAGACCGAATCGGCCACCGTGCGTGAAGAACTGGCCAAGTTCCTTGGCACCCAACCCTGCCCAGATTGCCGCGGCACCCGTCTGCGCCGAGAGGCACGGCACGTGTGGGTGGGCGAGAAGACCCTGCCGGCGGTGACCAACCTGCCGATTGGTGAAGCCAGCAACTATTTCGGCGAGCTGACCCTGACCGGTCGCCGTGGCGAGATTGCGGCGAAGATCCTCAAGGAAATCTGCGAGCGCCTGCAGTTCCTGGTCAACGTCGGTCTCGACTATCTCACCCTGGACCGCAGCGCCGATACGCTGTCCGGTGGCGAGGCGCAGCGAATCCGCCTGGCCAGCCAGATCGGCGCTGGTCTTGTGGGGGTGATGTATATCCTTGATGAACCGTCCATCGGCCTTCATCAGCGAGACAATGACCGCCTGCTTGCCACCCTCAACCACCTGCGCGACCTGGGCAACACGGTGATCGTGGTGGAACACGACGAGGATGCCATCCGCCTGGCCGACTACGTGGTGGACATCGGACCGGGGGCCGGCGTGCACGGTGGGCAGATCGTCGCCGAGGGCTCGCCGCAGGAGGTCATGGACCACCCCGACTCGCTGACTGGCAAGTACCTGTCCGGCCGCAAGAAGATTGTCGTACCGGCCAAGCGTACCCCGCGCAACAAGAAGCTACAGCTCAAGCTAAAGGGCGCACGTGGCAACAACCTGCAAAACGTCGACCTGGAAGTCCCGATCGGCCTGCTGACCTGCGTGACCGGTGTATCCGGCTCAGGTAAGTCGACGCTGATCAACAACACTCTGTTCCCACTGGCCGCAACTGCCCTGAATGGCGCAAGCAGCCTGGAGGCGGCGCCGCATGCCAGCATGGATGGCCTGCAGCACCTGGACAAGGTCGTGGACATCGACCAGAGCCCGATCGGCCGCACACCTCGCTCGAACCCGGCGACCTACACCGGCATCTTCACGCCGATCCGCGAGCTGTTCTCCGGTGTGCCGGAGTCGCGTTCGCGCGGCTATGGTCCGGGGCGTTTCTCGTTCAACGTCAAGGGCGGCCGTTGCGAGGCCTGCCAGGGCGATGGCCTGATCAAGGTGGAGATGCACTTCCTGCCGGACATCTACGTGCCGTGCGACGTGTGCAAGAGCAAGCGCTACAACCGCGAAACCCTGGAGATCAAGTACAAGGGCAAGAACATCCACGAGGTGCTGGAGATGACCATCGAGGATGCCCGCGAGTTCTTCGACGCAGTGCCGGCGCTGGCGCGCAAGCTGCAGACGTTGATGGATGTGGGGCTGTCGTACATCAAGCTGGGGCAGTCGGCGACCACCCTGTCGGGTGGTGAGGCCCAGCGAGTCAAGCTATCGCGCGAACTCTCCAAGCGTGACACCGGCAAGACACTGTACATCCTTGATGAGCCAACCACGGGCCTGCACTTTGCCGATATCCAGCAGTTGTTGGATGTGCTGCATCGCCTGCGCGACCACGGCAATACCGTGGTGGTGATCGAGCACAACCTGGATGTGATCAAGACCGCAGACTGGCTGGTGGATCTGGGGCCAGAGGGTGGCTCGAAAGGTGGGCAGATCATTGCCTGCGGTACGCCGGAGGAACTGAGTACGATGAAACAGTCGTATACCGGGCACTACCTCAAACCGTTGCTGGAGCGGGATCGGGCGTAAGGCCTTGGGGGCGCTTTGCGCCCCTTTCGCGACACAAGGCCGCTCCTACAGGCGATCGCGTAATCTCTGGATTGACGCGTTCAAATGTATGAGCGGCCTTGTGTCACGATAGGGCTGCAAAGCAGCCCCAGGCTTTTACATCTGCGACTGCAGGTAATTCTCGAGGCCAATGGCCTTGATCAGCCCCTGCTGCTTCTCCAGCCAGTAGGTGTGATCTTCTTCGGTATCAGCCAACTGGGCGCGCAGAATGTCGCGGCTGATGTAATCCTTGTGCAGCTCGCACAGCTCGATGCCTTTGCACAGCGCGCCGCGTACCTTGTACTCGAGCTTGAGGTCGGCCTCGATCATTTCCGGCACGGTGCTGCCCACTTCCAGGTCGTCCGCGCGCATGTCGGGGGTGCCTTCAAGCATGAGGATGCGACGCATCAGAGCATCGGCGTGCTGCGTCTCTTCTTCCATTTCGTGGTTGATGCGCTCGTAGAGCTTGGACAGGCCCCAGTCTTCGTACATACGCGAGTGAATGAAGTACTGGTCGCGCGCCGCCAGTTCGCCCTTCAGCAGCGTAACGAGGTAATTGATTACGTCCGGGTGACCTTGCATCGCCCTGCTTCTCCATGTGAAAACGTCTATGCCATATAGTGTGAACCAGCTTTTGCCTGGGGTCACTGAAAACCGCGCAATCAGAAGCAAAAAATCGGTTAAACAGTAGTGATATTCATTGAAAAACCGCCCAAATGAGGGCGGTTCTTCTTATCACTTCGACTTAGGCGAGATTGATGCCCAAGGCCTTGGCAACCCCTTCGCCATAGGCCGGATCGGCCTTGAAGAAGTATTGCAGCTGACGCTGGATCACATCTTCGCTGACGCCTGCCATGGTGCCGGCAATGTTGTTTATCAGCAGGGCTTTCTGCTCATCGTTCATCAGGCGGAACAGCGCACCGGCGTGGCTGTAGTAGTCGGTGTCTTCGCGGTGGTCGTAACGGTCTGCGGAACCATTCAGGGCCAGCGCAGGCTCGGCGTGGCGTGGCGACTGCTTCGGTGCATCGTTGTAGCTGTTGGGCTCATAGTTCGGCGCGCTGCCATAACTGCCAGCGGCCATGGAACCATCACGCTGGTAGCTGTTGACCGGGCAGCGTGGTGCATTCACCGGCAGCTGCTGGTGGTTGGTACCCACCCGGTAGCGGTGCGCGTCGGCGTAGGCGAATACCCGCCCTTGCAGCATGCGGTCCGGCGACAAGCCAACACCCGGCACCATGTTGCTCGGGCCAAACGCAGCCTGCTCGACCTCGGCAAAGTAGTTCAGCGGGTTACGGTTGAGCTCCAGCACGCCCACTTCAATCAGCGGGTAGTCCTTCTGCGACCAGGTCTTGGTAACGTCGAAGGGGTTTTCGTCGCGGCTGGCAGCCTCGGCTTCGCTCATCACCTGGATGCATACGGTCCAGCGTGGGTAATCGCCCCGCTCGATGGCTTCGAACAGGTCGCGCTGGGCGTAGTCCGGGTCGGTACCTGCCAGGCGCGCGGCATCTGCCGGTGCGAGGTTCTTGATGCCTTGCTGGGTCTTGAAGTGCCATTTGACCCAGGTGCGTTCACCCTTGGCATTGATCAGGCTGTAGGTATGGCTACCGAAGCCGTGCATGTGGCGGTAGCCGTCCGGAATGCCGCGATCGGAGAACAGAATGGTGACCTGATGCAGCGCCTCGGGAGAGTGCGACCAGAAGTCCCACATCATCTGAGCGTTCTTCAGGTTGGATTGCGGGTGACGCTTCTGGGTGTGGATAAAGTCCGGGAACTTCAGTGGGTCGCGGATGAAGAACACCGGCGTGTTGTTACCGACGATGTCCCAGTTGCCTTCCTCGGTGTAGAACTTGACGGCAAAACCACGGGGGTCGCGCTCGGTATCTGCAGAGCCACGCTCACCACCAACAGTGGAGAAGCGCAGGAAGGTTTCGGTCTGCTTGCCAACCTGTTCAAACAACTTGGCACTGGTGTAACCGGTGATATCGCGGGTGACGGTAAAGGTGCCGTAGGCGCCCGAGCCTTTTGCGTGTACGCGGCGCTCAGGAATGTTCTCGCGGTTGAAGTGGGCGAGCTTCTCGATCAGGTGGAAGTCGTCGAGCAGCAGCGGGCCGCGCGGTCCGGCGGAACGGGAATTCTGATTATCTGCTACAGGTGCACCACTGGCGGTGGTGAGAATCTTGCTCATGGGCTCTCCTTATCGGTCTTCAAGCGCCGGCTAATCGGCTCTGGAGAGAGTATTGACGAGCAAGGTTACAAGAACAAATGCATTACATGACTTGTATCAATAGAAATAAACAATAAACCTTGAAACAAAAAACCGGGCACTAGGCCCGGTTTTTTGTAGCAGACAGAACGTCTTACTCAGCAGCTTCTACAGCACCGCCGACCGGACGATCAACCAGCTCGACGTACGCCATAGGAGCGTTGTCGCCAGCGCGGAAACCGCACTTCAGGATGCGCAGGTAGCCGCCCTGACGGGTGGCGTAACGCTTGCCCAGGTCGTTGAACAGCTTGCCAACAGCGGACTTCGAACGGGTACGATCGAAGGCCAGACGGCGGTTAGCTACGCTGTCTTCCTTGGCCAGGGTGATCAGCGGCTCGGCAACGCGGCGCAGTTCCTTGGCTTTCGGCAGGGTGGTTTTGATCAGCTCGTGCTCGATCAGCGACACTGCCATGTTCTGGAACATAGCCTTGCGGTGAGAGCTGGTACGGCTCAGGTGACGTCCACTTTTACGATGACGCATGATTCATTCCTTACCAAACACTACGTTCGGTGATTACGACGATCAGGCGGTCGCCTTGTCGTCTTTCTTAAGACTTGCAGGCGGCCAGTTGTCGAGGCGCATGCCGAGAGACAGACCACGAGAGGCCAGGACGTCCTTGATTTCAGTCAGGGACTTCTTGCCCAGGTTAGGAGTCTTCAACAGCTCTACTTCGGTACGCTGAATCAGGTCGCCGATGTAGTAGATGTTCTCCGCCTTGAGGCAGTTGGCCGAACGTACAGTCAGTTCCAGGTCGTCAACCGGACGCAGCAGGATCGGATCGATCTCGTCTTCCTGCTCGACTACGACAGGCTCACTGTCACCTTTGAGGTCGACGAACGCGGCCAACTGCTGTTGCAGGATGGTCGCAGCGCGGCGGATAGCCTCTTCAGGATCCAGGGTGCCGTTGGTTTCCAGATCAATGACCAGCTTGTCCAAGTTGGTACGCTGTTCAACACGGGCGTTCTCGACCACATAGGCGATACGACGCACCGGGCTGAACGAAGCGTCCAACTGCAGACGGCCAATGCTACGGCTTTCGTCTTCGTCGGTTTGACGGGAGTCGGCCGGCTCGTAACCACGACCACGAGCTACAGTGAGCTTCATGTTCAGGGCGCCGTTCGACGCCAGGTTCGCGATTACGTGATCGGGGTTGACGATCTCGACATCGTGATCCAGCTGAATATCGGCAGCGGTAACCACCCCCGAACCCTTTTTCGACAAGGTCAGCGTAACTTCGTCACGACCGTGCAGTTTGATAGCCAGGCCTTTCAGGTTCAACAGGATTTCAATTACGTCTTCCTGAACACCTTCGATCGCGGAGTACTCGTGGAGTACGCCGTCGATCTCGGCCTCGACTACTGCACAGCCAGGCATGGAGGACAACAGGATGCGGCGCAGCGCGTTGCCCAGGGTATGGCCGAAGCCACGCTCGAGAGGCTCGAGCGTGATCTTGGCGCGGGTCGGACTGACTACCTGCACATCAATGTGGCGGGGAGTCAGGAACTCATTTACCGAAATCTGCATGGATGCACCTATTTTCTAGCCCTTACTTGGAGTAGAGCTCGACAATCAGGTTCTCGTTGATGTCGGCAGACAGGTCGCTGCGAGCAGGAACGTTCTTGAAAACGCCCGACTTTTTAGCAGCATCCACGTCAACCCACTCAACGCGGCCACGCTGGGCGCACAGTTCAAGGGCTTGAACAATGCGCAGCTGGTTCAGCGACTTCTCGCGAACCGCGACCACGTCACCCGGACGAACTTGGTAGGATGGAATGTTTACAGTCTTACCGTTGACGCTGATCGCTTTGTGCGAAACCAGCTGACGGGACTCGGAACGAGTCGAGCCGAAGCCCATACGGTAGACGACGTTATCCAGACGGCACTCGAGCAGTTGCAGCAGGTTCTCACCGGTTGCGCCTTTTTTCGAGGCTGCAGCTTGGTAGTAACCGCGGAACTGACGCTCCAGAACACCGTAGATACGACGAACTTTTTGCTTCTCGCGCAGCTGGGTACCGTAGTCGGACTGACGGCCACGGCGCTGGCCGTGGATACCTGGGGCTGCTTCGATGTTGCACTTCGATTCCAGAGCGCGAACGCCGCTCTTCAGGAACAGGTCAGTGCCTTCACGACGAGACAGTTTGCATTTTGGACCAATGTAACGTGCCATTTATCTGTCTCCTGATTACACGCGACGCTTCTTCGGCGGACGGCACCCGTTGTGCGGGATTGGCGTCACGTCGGTGATGCTGGCGATCTTGTAGCCGCAGCTGTTCAGTGCACGAACGGCGGACTCACGACCTGGACCTGGACCCTTGACGTTTACGTCGAGGTTCTTCAGACCGTATTCCAGCGCAGCTTGACCAGCACGCTCAGCAGCGATCTGGGCTGCGAACGGGGTGGATTTGCGCGAACCACGGAAACCCGAACCACCGGAGGTCGCCCAGGACAAAGCATTGCCCTGACGGTCGGTGATGGTCACGATGGTGTTGTTGAAAGAGGCATGGATGTGGGCGATGCCATCAACCACTGTCTTTTTGACTTTCTTACGAGGACGAGCAGCAGGTTTTGCCATGTCTATATTCCTGGGCGATTACTTGCGGATCGGCTTACGCGGGCCCTTACGGGTGCGTGCGTTGGTCTTGGTGCGCTGACCGCGAACCGGCAGACCTTTACGATGACGCAGGCCGCGGTAGCAACCCAGGTCCATCAAGCGCTTGATCTTCATGTTGATGTCACGACGCAGGTCACCTTCGGTGGTGAACTTCGCGACTTCGCCACGCAGGGTTTCGATTTGCTCGTCGCTCAGATCCTTGATCTTAGCGGCTGGGTTTACACCAGCGTCTGCACAGATCTTCTGTGCAGTAGTGCGACCGACACCATAGATGTAGGTCAGCGAGATAACAGCATGCTTGTTATCTGGAATGTTGACGCCTGCAATACGGGCCATTCAGTGGGACTCCAATTGACAGCTACCTACGCCCCGGAAGCCAAGAAATAGGGCGCGAGATAATATCGCTGTAGAAACGAATAATCAACCCAGCAGCACACTAGCTGCTGGGTTTGAAGCGCAGATCACACTCAGCCTTGGCGCTGTTTGTGACGCGGTTCCGCGCTGCAGATCACTCGTACGACGCCTTCGCGACGGATGATCTTGCAGTTACGGCACAGCTTTTTCACCGATGCACGAACTTTCATTACCGACTCCTCGAACCTTAGGGGCGTATCAGCGCAGCAGACCGCTGCCACCGTAGCCTTTCAGGTTGGCTTTCTTCATCAGGGATTCGTACTGGTGCGAAACGAGGTGCGATTGTACTTGGGACATGAAGTCCATCACAACCACTACCACAATCAGCAACGAGGTCCCGCCAAGGTAGAACGGCACATTTGCTGCCACCACCAGGAACTGGGGCAGAAGGCAGACGGCCATCATGTAAAGAGCACCGAACATGGTCAAACGGGTCAGAACGCCATCAATGTAGCGTGCCGACTGCTCACCAGGACGGATACCCGGAATAAAGGCACCGGACTTCTTCAGGTTTTCCGCTACGTCTTTCGGGTTGAACATCAGCGCTGTGTAGAAGAAGCAGAAGAAAATGATCCCCGCACTAAACAGCAGAATGTTCAACGGCTGACCAGGAGCGATCGACTGCGAGATGTCCTGCAGCCAGCCCATACCCTCGGACTGACCGAACCAGGCACCCAGCGAAGCCGGGAACAGCAGAATGCTGCTCGCGAAAATGGCCGGGATTACCCCCGCCATGTTCACCTTCAGCGGCAAGTGGCTGGTCTGCGCAGCGAAGACCTTGCGGCCCTGCTGACGCTTGGCGTAGTGAACGGCGATACGACGCTGACCACGCTCAATGAACACCACGAAGCCGATAATCGCTACTGCCAGCAAACCGATAGCGACCAGGGCGAAAATGTTGATATCGCCTGTGCGCGCAGACTCGAAAGACTGCCCGATTGCTCTCGGAAGACCGGCAACGATACCCGCGAAGATCAACATCGAGATACCGTTGCCCACACCGCGCTCGGTGATCTGCTCGCCCAGCCACATCATGAACATCGCGCCCGCCACGAAGGTGGAGACGGCGACGACATGGAAGCCCAGGCCTACAGAAAACGCCACGCCCTGGTTGGCCAGGCCAATGGACATGCCAATGGCTTGAACCAGTGCCAGGATAACGGTGCCGTAGCGGGTGTACTGGCTGATCTTGCGACGGCCAGCTTCACCTTCCTTCTTCAACTGTTCCAGTTGCGGGCTGACCGCCGTCATCAGCTGCATGATGATCGATGCCGAGATGTACGGCATGATCCCCAGTGCAAAGATGCTCATGCGCTCGAGCGCGCCACCGGAAAACATGTTGAACAAGCTAAGAATGGTCCCCTCATTCTGCCGAAACAGATCCGCCAGACGGTCTGGATTGATGCCAGGAACCGGGATATGCGCACCTATCCGATAGACGATGATCGCCATGAACAGAAAGCGCAGACGAGCCCAGAGTTCCGACATCCCGCCCTTACCGAGCGAAGAGAGAGCACCTTGCTTAGCCATTTATTCCTCGAACTTGCCGCCAGCTGCTTCGATAGCCGCACGCGCACCCTTGGTGGCTGCGATACCCTTGATGGTGACTGCGCGAGTGACTTCGCCAGACAGCATGATTTTCACGCGCTGTACGTTCTGGCCGATCACGTTGGCATCCTTCAGGGATTGCACGGAGATCACGTCGCCTTCCACCTTGGCCAGCTCGGACAGACGCACTTCGGCGCGGTCCATGGCTTTCAGGGAAACGAAGCCGAACTTCGGCAGACGACGGTGCAGCGGCTGTTGACCGCCTTCGAAGCCAGGAGCGATCGAACCACCCGAACGGGAAGTCTGACCTTTGTGACCACGGCCGCCAGTCTTACCCAGACCGCTACCGATACCACGACCTGGACGATGCTTCTCGCGACGGGAACCCGGCGCTGGACTCAGATCATTGAGTTTCATCGATTAACCCTCGACCTTCAGCATGTAGTAAGCCTTGTTGATCATCCCGCGGTTTTCGGGAGTATCCTGGACTTCTACAGTGTGACCGATGCGACGCAGACCCAGGCCCTTAACGCACAGCTTGTGGTTAGGCAGACGGCCCGAGACGCTCTTGATCAGCGTTACTTTTACGGTTGCCATGATCAGAAGATCTCCTCGACGCTCTTGCCGCGCTTGGCAGCAATGGATTCAGGAGATTGCATGGCTTTCAGACCCTTGAAGGTGGCGTAAACCACGTTCACTGGGTTGGTCGAACCGTAGCACTTGGCCAGAACGTTCTGAACACCAGCAACTTCCAGGACAGCACGCATTGCGCCACCGGCGATGATACCGGTACCTTCCGAGGCAGGCTGCATGTAAACCTTCGAGGCGCCGTGGGCAGCCTTGGTGGCGTACTGCAGGGTGGTGCCCTTCAGGTCAACCTGGATCATGTTGCGGCGAGCAGCTTCCATGGCTTTCTGGATCGCGGCAGGTACTTCGCGCGATTTGCCACGGCCGAAGCCAACACGACCCTTACCATCACCTACCACGGTCAGCGCGGTGAAGGTGAAGATACGGCCGCCTTTTACGGTTTTGGCAACGCGGTTAACTTGAACCAGCTTCTCGATGTAGCCTTCGTCGCGCTTTTGATCGTTATTTGCCATAACTTAGAACTCCAGCCCGCCTTCACGAGCAGCATCAGCCAGCGCTTTGACGCGGCCGTGGTACTTGAAGCCGGAACGGTCAAAGGCAACTTGAGATACACCGGCGGCTTTCGCACGCTCAGCTACCAGCTTGCCAACCTTAGTGGCCGCGTCGATGTTGCCAGTGGCGCCATCACGCAGTTCTTTGTCCAAGGTCGAGGCGCTTGCCAGAACCTTGCTGCCGTCGGCCGAAATGACCTGGGCGTAGATGTGCTGCGAGGAGCGGAACACGCACAGGCGCACGACTTCGAGTTCGTGCATCTTGAGACGTGCTTTGCGAGCGCGACGCAGTCGAGTAACTTTTTTGTCGGTCATTTGCTAGGCCCTACTTCTTCTTGGCTTCTTTACGACGGACTACTTCGTCCGCGTAACGCACACCCTTGCCTTTGTAAGGCTCTGGCGGACGGAAGTCGCGGATTTCAGCGGCCACCTGACCTACCAGCTGCTTGTCGATACCCTTGATCAGGATGTCGGTCTGGCTTGGGGTTTCAGCGGTGATACCGGCTGGCAGTTCGTAGTCCACTGGGTGCGAGAAGCCCAGGGCCAGGTTCAGGACGGTGCCCTTGGCCTGTGCCTTGTAACCAACACCGACCAGCTGGAGCTTGCGCTCGAAGCCTTGGCTTACGCCCTGGACCATGTTGTTCACCAGGGCACGGGTGGTACCGGCCATGGCGCGAGCTTGCTGGTCACCGTTGCGAGCGACGAAACGCAGCTCGCCAGACTCTTCGGTAACTTCAACAGACGAGTGAACGTTCAGTTCGAGAGTGCCTTTGGCACCCTTCACCGAAAGCTGCTGACCGGCGAATTTGACTTCGACGCCTGCTGGCAGCTTAACGGGGTTCTTAGCGACGCGAGACATGCCTATCTCCCCTTAGAACACTGTGCACAGAACTTCGCCGCCGACACCGGCAGCGCGTGCAGCGCGATCAGTCATCACACCTTTGTTGGTGGAGACGATAGACACGCCCAGACCGCCACGTACTTTCGGCAGCTCTGCGACGGACTTGTACTGGCGCAGACCTGGACGGCTGGAGCGCTTCAGTTCCTCGATGACCGGACGGCCTTCGAAGTACTTCAGTTCGATCGACAGGGAAGGTTTGGCCTCACCAGTTACCTGGTAGCCGGCGATGTAACCTTCGTCTTTCAGAACTTTGGCAACCGCGACCTTCAGGGTGGAGGAAGGCATGCTTACGACGGACTTTTCAGCCATCTGGGCATTACGGATGCGAGTTAGCATGTCCGCTAACGGGTCCTGCATACTCATGGGCTAGATGCTCCTGATACAAGAATTATTAGCCTTGCGGCTATCACAACCACCCGAGCGGACAGGGCAAAAAACCCAGGCTCAGGTGAGCCGGTCATTCTAGACACAAGGCAGAAACGAAACAAGCCCCATATAGGGGCTTGTTTGTTGGCGGCGTCACCGGCGGTCGGAAGATTGCTCCCCTTCCGCCGGGTTCCTGCCTGCAGCGATTACCAGGAGGCCTTGACCAGACCTGGTACGTCACCGCGCATTGCAGCTTGACGCAGCATGTTACGGCCCAGGCCGAACTTACGGTATACACCGTGAGGACGACCGGTCAGGCGGCAACGGTTGCGCAGACGCGAAGCGGAGGCATCACGTGGCTGCTTCTGCAGGGCGACAACGGCAGCGAAACGCTCTTCAGGAGAGGCGTTCAGGTTGACGATGGTCGCTTTCAGCTCGGCACGCTTTTTGGCGTACTTGGCTACCGTGAGCTGACGCTTCAGCTCGCGGTTTTTCATGCTCTTCTTGGCCATTTTCCTACTCCAATCAGTTGCGGAACGGGAACTTGAAAGCACGCAGCAGAGCGCGGCCTTCGTCGTCCGAACGAGCAGTGGTGGTCAGGGTGATGTCCAAACCGCGCAGAGCATCGATCTTGTCGTAGTCGATTTCCGGGAAGATGATCTGCTCTTTCACGCCCATGCTGTAGTTGCCACGACCATCGAAGGACTTGGCATTCAGGCCGCGGAAGTCGCGAACCCGAGGCAGGGAGATCGCCAGCAGGCGGTCCAGGAATTCGTACATCTTGTCGCGACGCAGGGTCACCTTGACACCGATCGGCCAGCCTTCACGGACTTTGAAGCCCGCGATGGATTTACGAGCGAAAGTCACGACCGGCTTTTGACCGGTGATCTTTTCCAGGTCGGCAACAGCGTGCTCGATGACTTTCTTGTCGCCGATCGCTTCGCCCAGACCCATGTTCAGGGTGATCTTGGTAACGCGCGGAACTTCCATCACGTTCGACAGCTTAAGTTCTTCCTTAAGCTTGGGAGCGATTTCGTTCCGGTAAATCTCTTTCAGTCGTGCCATGGTCTTCTACCTAGCAGTGTTCAAGCATCAACCGCTTTTTGGGTCGACTTGAAGACACGAATTTTTTTACCGTCTTCTACTTTGAAACCAACGCGGTCAGCCTTGTTGGTTTCACCGTTGAAGATGGCAACGTTGGAAGCGTGCAGAGGCGCTTCTTTTTCGACGATACCGCCCTGTACGCCCGCCATCGGGTTAGGCTTGGTATGACGCTTGACCAGGTTCACGCCACCAACAACCAGACGGTTGTCAGCCAGAACCTTCAGCACCTTACCGCGCTTACCTTTGTCTTTGCCGGCGATCACGATGATCTCGTCGTCACGACGAATCTTTTGCATGTCGGATCTCCTTACAGCACTTCAGGGGCGAGCGAGACGATCTTCATGAACTTCTCGGTACGAAGTTCACGGGTCACTGGCCCGAAGATGCGAGTGCCGATCGGCTCTTGCTTGTTGTTCAGCAGAACAGCAGCGTTGCCGTCGAAACGAATGATGGAACCGTCAGCGCGACGAACACCGTGACGGGTGCGCACGACAACAGCAGTCATCACTTGGCCTTTCTTGACCTTACCGCGCGGAATCGCTTCCTTGACGGTTACCTTGATGATGTCACCGATGCCGGCGTAACGGCGGTGCGAACCGCCGAGCACCTTGATGCACATGACGCGACGAGCGCCGCTGTTATCGGCCACATCGAGCATGGATTGAGTCTGAATCATAAAATTTCTCCGACCCTTCGCCCTTAGACTTCAACAGCGCGTTCGAGGACTTCAACCAGTGCCCAGGACTTGGTCTTGGCCAGCGGACGGGTTTCACGGATGGAAACCTTGTCGCCGATCTTGCACTGGTTGGCTTCGTCGTGCGCGTGCAGCTTAGTCGAACGCTTAACGTATTTACCGTAGATCGGGTGCTTGACGCGACGCTCGATCAGAACGGTGATGGTCTTGTCCATTTTGTCGCTGACGACACGGCCAGTCAGCGTACGGACGGTTTTTTCAGCTTCAGCCATGATCACTTACCTGCCTGCTGGTTGAGCACAGTTTTCACGCGAGCGATGTCACGCTTAACTTGCGAGAGCAGGTGCGACTGCCCCAACTGGCCAGTTGCTTTCTGCATACGCAGATTGAACTGGTCGCGCAGCAAGCCGAGCAGTTGCTCATTCAGTTGCTGTGCCGATTTTTCACGAAGTTCATTCGCTTTCATCACATCACCGTCCGCTTAACAAAGGAGGTGGCGAGAGGCAGCTTTGCAGCAGCCAGGGCGAAAGCTTCGCGCGCCAGCTCTTCAGAAACACCCTCGATTTCATACAGGACTTTGCCTGGCTGAATCTGGGCAACCCAGTATTCCACGGAACCCTTACCTTTACCCATACGAACCTCGAGAGGCTTCTTGGAGATCGGCTTGTCCGGGAACACACGGATCCAGATCTTGCCGCCACGTTTTACGTGACGGGTCAGCGCACGACGTGCGGACTCGATCTGGCGAGCGGTGAGGCGACCGCGAGCAACAGCTTTCAGGGCGAATTCGCCGAAGCTGACTTTGCTACCGCGCAGTGCCAGACCACGGTTGTGGCCGGTCATCTGCTTGCGGAATTTTGTACGCTTTGGTTGCAACATTTGGCGTACCCCTTACTTAGCAGCTTTTTTACGAGGCGCTGGTGCTTGTGGTTTCAGTTCTTCTTGGCGACCACCAATAACTTCGCCTTTGAAGATCCAAACCTTCACACCGATCACACCGTAAGTGGTGTGAGCTTCGTAGGTGTTGTAGTCGATATCGGCACGCAGGGTGTGCAGAGGCACACGACCTTCGCGATACCACTCGGTACGAGCAATCTCAGCACCGCCGAGACGACCGCTCACCTGGATCTTGATGCCCTTGGCACCAATACGCATGGCGTTCTGTACGGCGCGCTTCATGGCGCGACGGAACATTACGCGGCGTTCCAGCTGCTGAGCTACGCTCTGCGCAACCAGCATAGCGTCGAGTTCCGGCTTGCGGATCTCTTCGATGTTGATGTGCACAGGCACACCCATCTGCTTGGTCAGGTCCTGACGCAGCTTCTCGACATCTTCACCTTTCTTACCGATAACGATACCGGGACGAGCGGTGTGGATGGTGATGCGTGCAGTTTGAGCCGGACGATGAATATCGATACGGCTTACGGACGCGCTTTTTAGTTTGTCTTGGAGGTACTCACGCGTTTTCAGATCCTTCAACAGGTAATCTGCGTAAGTAGCACCGTCTGCGTACCAGACGGAGGTGTGCTCCTTGACGATTCCCAGGCGAATGCCAGTGGGATGTACTTTCTGACCCATCTGATCGACTCCGTTACTTGTCCGCAACCTTGACAGTGATATGGCAAGACCGCTTGACGATGCGATCAGCACGGCCTTTGGCACGTGGCATGATGCGCTTCAGCGAACGCCCTTCGTTGACGAAGACGGTGGAGACCTTCAGGTCATCAACGTCTGCGCCTTCGTTGTGTTCGGCGTTGGCAACGGCCGACTCGAGGACTTTCTTCATGATTTCAGCGGCTTTTTTGCTGCTGAAGGCCAACAGGTTGAGCGCTTCGCCCACCTTCTTCCCGCGGATCTGGTCGGCGACCAAGCGGGCTTTCTGGGCGGAGATGCGAGCGCCCGACAACTTAGCGGCTACTTCCATTTCCTTACCCCTTAACGCTTGGCTTTCTTGTCAGCCACGTGCCCGCGGTAGGTGCGGGTACCGGCGAACTCGCCCAGTTTGTGGCCGACCATGTCTTCGTTCACCAGAACTGGAACATGTTGACGACCGTTGTGTACCGCGATGGTCAGACCGACCATTTGTGGCAGGATCATCGAACGGCGCGACCAGGTTTTAACTGGCTTGCGATCGTTCTTCTCCACCGCCACTTCGACCTTCTTCAACAGGTGAAGATCGATAAAAGGACCTTTTTTCAGAGAACGTGGCACTGTCGTATCCCTCTAGTTACTTGCGACGACGGACGATCATGTTGTCGGTACGCTTATTACCACGGGTCTTCGCACCCTTGGTTGGGAAGCCCCATGGCGATACCGGATGACGACCACCGGAGGTACGACCTTCACCACCACCATGTGGGTGGTCAACCGGGTTCATGGCAACACCACGAACGGTTGGGCGAACGCCGCGCCAGCGTTTGGCACCAGCTTTACCCAGCGAACGCAGGCTGTGCTCGGAGTTCGAGACTTCGCCCAGGGTCGCACGGCACTCAGCCAGGACTTTACGCATTTCACCAGAGCGCAGACGCAGGGTCACGTAGACACCTTCGCGAGCGATCAGCTGAGCCGAGGCACCAGCGGAACGAGCGATCTGAGCACCTTTACCCGGCTTCAGTTCGATGCCGTGAATGGTGCTACCTACTGGAATGTTGCGCAGCTGCAGGGAGTTACCGGCCTTGATTGGGGCCAGGGCACCTGCGATCAGCTGGTCGCCAGCGCTCACGCCTTTAGGGGCGATGATGTAGCGACGCTCACCGTCTGCGTAGCACAGCAGGGCGATGTGAGCAGTACGGTTCGGGTCGTATTCGATACGCTCGACAGTGGCTGGGATGCCATCTTTGTCGTTGCGACGGAAGTCGACCAGACGGTAATGCTGCTTGTGACCACCACCAACGTGACGAGTGGTAATGCGGCCATTGTTGTTACGACCACCAGACTTCGATTTTTTCTCGATCAGCGGTGCGTGAGGAGCGCCTTTGTGCAGCTCCTGGTTGACCACCTTGACCACGAAACGGCGGCCAGGGGAAGTCGGTTTGCATTTAACGATTGCCATGATGCACCCCTTCCTTACTCAGCACTGCTGCTGAAATCGAGATCTTGGCCTGGCTGAAGGGAGACGATCGCCTTCTTCCAGTCATTACGCTTGCCCAGACCACGTGCGGTACGCTTGGTTTTACCCAGAACGTTAACAGTCGACACGTTTTCAACTTTTACGTTGAACAGGCCTTCGACAGCTTTCTTGATTTCCAGCTTGGTTGCATCGGTAGCAACCTTGAATACGAACTGGCCTTTTTTCTCAGCCAGAACGGTAGCCTTCTCGGAAACGTGCGGGCCAAGGAGGACTTTGAATACGCGTTCCTGGTTCATCCCAGCAGCTCCTCGAATTTCTTCACGGCCGAGACAGTGATCAACACTTTCTCGTATGCGATCAGACTGACCGGGTCGGAACCTTGTACGTCACGTACATCGACGTGCGGCAGGTTGCGAGCAGCCAGGTACAGGTTCTGATCAACAGCGTCGGAAACGATCAGTACGTCGTTCAGACCCATGCCGTTCAGCTTGTTCAGCAGATCTTTGGTTTTCGGCGCTTCAACAGCGAAGTCCTGAACCACGACCAGACGGTCGCTACGCACCAGCTCAGCGAGGATGGAGCGCAGGGCCGCGCGGTACATCTTCTTGTTGAGCTTCTGCGAGTGATCTTGAGGGCGAGCTGCGAAGGTTACACCACCGCCACGCCAGATCGGACCACGAGTGGTACCAGCACGAGCACGGCCAGTACCCTTCTGACGCCATGGGCGCTTACCGCCACCAGCCACGTCGGAACGGGTCTTCTGCTGCTTGGTGCCCTGACGGCCGCCGGCCATGTAGGCCACGACTGCTTGGTGTACCAGCGTCTCGTTGAATTCGCCACCGAAAGTCAGTTCGGAAACTTCGATCGCCTGAGCGTCATTTACATTGAGTTGCATGTCAGTTTCCCCTTAACCGCGAGCCTTGACAGCTGGACGTACAACCACGTCGCCGCCAGTAGCGCCTGGAACGGCACCCTTGACCAGCAGCAGGTTGCGCTCAGCGTCTACGCGAACTACTTCCAGGGACTGAACAGTCACGCGCTCGGCGCCCATGTGACCGGACATTTTCTTGCCCTTGAACACACGACCAGGAGTCTGGCACTGGCCGATGGAACCTGGGACACGGTGCGACACGGAGTTACCGTGGGTGTTGTCCTGGCCACGGAAGTTCCAGCGCTTGATGGTACCGGCGAAGCCTTTACCTTTGGACTGACCAGTAACGTCTACCAGCTGGCCTGCAGTGAAGAGTTCAGCTTTGATCAGATCGCCAGCCTGGAAATCGCCTTCTTCAAGACGGAACTCCCAGACACCGCGACCAGCGGCAACGTTGGCCTTGGCGAAGTGACCTGCCTGAGCGGCAGTCACACGCGAAGCA
Source organism: Pseudomonas sp. XP1 (assembly GCF_053557675.1). Classification (NCBI taxonomy): domain Bacteria; kingdom Pseudomonadati; phylum Pseudomonadota; class Gammaproteobacteria; order Pseudomonadales; family Pseudomonadaceae; genus Pseudomonas; species Pseudomonas sp. XP1. The sequence goes on from NZ_JBNRIJ010000012.1 coordinate 155,578, forward strand.
CGACGCTCGCCGACAGTGACTTGCACTGCACGGTAGCCATCGGTTTCTTCAGTTTTGAACTGGGTGACGCGATTCGGCTCGATCTCGATGACCGTGACCGGAATGGAGACACCTTCTTCGGTGAAAATGCGGGTCATACCGCATTTGCGACCGATTACACCAATAGTCATGTTGTAAACCTCATGAGTGTACGGGGCTTTCACCCGCTATGGCCGCCCATTTCAGAGCGTTACACGACCAGACCGAAGTCTTAGCCGAGGCTGATCTGTACTTCCACACCTGCCGCCAGATCAAGCTTCATCAGCGCATCAACGGTTTTATCCGTTGGCTGGACGATGTCCAGAACACGCTTATGAGTGCGGATCTCGTACTGGTCACGCGCGTCTTTGTTGACGTGCGGGGAAACCAGAACGGTGAAACGCTCTTTGCGGGTAGGCAGTGGAATTGGACCACGCACTTGTGCACCAGTACGTTTCGCGGTTTCCACGATTTCCTGGGTGGATTGGTCGATCAGGCGATGGTCGAAAGCCTTCAACCTGATACGGATTTGCTGATTTTGCATTGGATTTCAGACTCCAGGCTGTTCCCAACGGACGCACTACGCCCGCTAAAAGGAGGCGTGATTCTATAGACGCCCCCATTTAGTGTCAACCCAATAAAAAAAACCCCCGCTGAGCGGGGGTTTTTTCAATCGGTCGAGTGATTACTCGATGATTTTTGCTACGACGCCGGCGCCGACGGTACGACCGCCTTCACGGATAGCGAAGCGCAGACCGTCTTCCATTGCGATGGTCTTGATCAGGGTAACAGTCATCTGAATGTTGTCACCTGGCATTACCATTTCAACGCCTTCCGGCAGTTCGCAGTTACCGGTCACGTCAGTGGTACGGAAGTAGAACTGAGGACGGTAGCCTTTGAAGAACGGAGTGTGACGACCGCCTTCTTCCTTCGACAGAACGTAGACTTCTGCGGTGAACTTGGTGTGCGGCTTGACCGAACCTGGCTTGACCAGAACCTGGCCACGCTCAACGTCGTCACGCTTGGTACCACGCAGCAGAACGCCGCAGTTCTCGCCAGCACGGCCTTCGTCCAGCAGCTTGCGGAACATTTCAACACCGGTGCAGGTGGTGGTCGAAGTGTCACGCAGACCAACGATTTCCAGCGGATCCTGAACGCGGACGATACCACGCTCGATACGACCGGTAACAACGGTACCACGACCCGAGATCGAGAATACGTCTTCGATCGGCATCAGGAACGGCTGGTCAACGGCACGAACTGGCTCAGGGATGTAGGCATCCAGAGTTTCTACCAGCTTCTTGACAGCGGTAGTACCCATTTCGTTGTCGTCTTTGCCTTCCAGGGCCATACGAGCCGAACCGATGATGATCGGGGTATCGTCGCCTGGGAAGTCGTAGGTGGACAGCAGGTCGCGAACTTCCATCTCGACCAGTTCCAGCAGCTCGGCGTCATCTACCAGGTCAGCCTTGTTCAGGAAGACCACGATGTAAGGAACGCCTACCTGACGGGACAGCAGGATGTGCTCACGGGTTTGTGGCATCGGACCATCGGCGGCCGAGCAAACCAGGATCGCGCCGTCCATCTGGGCAGCACCGGTGATCATGTTCTTCACGTAGTCAGCGTGACCTGGGCAGTCAACGTGAGCGTAGTGACGAATGTTCGAGTTGTACTCGACGTGAGCGGTGTTGATGGTGATACCGCGCGCTTTTTCTTCCGGAGCCGAGTCGATCTTGTCGAACTCAACGACTGCCGAACCGAAAACTTCGGAGCAGACGCGAGTCAGAGCTGCGGTCAGAGTGGTCTTACCGTGGTCAACGTGGCCGATAGTGCCGACGTTAACGTGGGGAAGGGAACGATCAAACTTTTCCTTAGCCATCGATACAATCCTCCGCAGAAGAAATAGTCTTGCGCTGATAAAACAAAGGCAGATATTTTCATATCTGCCTTGTTTATATGGAGCTCTTGAGCGGACTTGAACCGCTGACCTCACCCTTACCAAGGGTGTGCTCTACCAACTGAGCTACAAGAGCGAAACACTTTGTGCAAAATCCAGCAAACTTGGAGCGGGTAGCGGGAATCGAACCCGCATCATCAGCTTGGAAGGCTGAGGTTCTACCACTAAACTATACCCGCGGAGCTTACGGCTCTCGCTAAAACTGGTGGAGGGAGAAGGATTCGAACCTTCGAAGCTCTCGCAACGGATTTACAGTCCGTCCCCTTTGACCGCTCGGGAATCCCTCCAGATGTGGCCGGCATTCTATTTGTCTGCCGTCCTAGTGTCAAGCGTTTTTTCAAATTTTTTCAATCAAATCTGAAACTTAGCTGCTTTGACACCGCTTCCAGTTCTACCACCTGAGTGGTGTTCCCTGTGAAGCGGGCGCCATTCTATCAAGCTATTCGCCAGTTGCAATACCCTGGCAGAAAATAATTTTGTGTTTTAAGTCTTTGAAATCGTTGGAAAGAGTCGCGAGGACGGTTTGGTCCAGCAAACGCTCGCTATCTGGGGCAACCTTGAGCCAACGACCATCCGCCCCTGGCAACTGACCCGCCACCGGCACGGTGACAATATCCAGGCTCAAAAGGCGCTGACGCAGCGCATCGAGCTGGCCCTGCCCCATCACACCACCTACCACCAGGCACTCATCCCGGCGCTTGGGTGGAGCCGAAACCCCTGTTTCGCGCAACAGGCGGATTTCTTGCTGATTCCCCTTGTACAGCGACAGGGGCGCGACTTCCTTGACCTTCAGCGGGGCTTCCTGCTGGTGCCACACGTAATAGAAGACGTTGAGCACCAGTAACAGCAGAAACAACCAACGCATAGGCACCTCAATCCAATGGGCAGGCCATGGCCAGGCCTACAAAAACCAGGTCAGGCACGACACGTGCCTGAGGCACCGCCTCCCTTACCAGCGGCGCATCACCCCCAGTGAGGAACACTGTGAAGTCCTCCCCCCACAACGCTCGCGCCTGTTCGAGCTGGGTATGCGCAAAACCCTGGAGCATCAACACGCAACCGCGCTCGACCGCCTCGACCGTCGAGCGACCTGGCGCCAGGCTGGCCAATGCACGCTCGGCCGAGGCATCGTCATAACGGATACGCCGGGTGTGAGTACGCAACTGGCTACGCATCAATGGCATACCCGGGCAGATGTAGCCACCCAGGTGCTCGCCGTCCGCCGCAACGAAATCCGCTTTGGCAGCGGTCCCCAGGTCAATGACCAGGCAAGCGCCCTTGGCCAGGTGAAATGCTCCCAACGCCGCCAACCAACGGTCCATGCCCAAACGCTGGTAGTCGTCATAGCCATTGCGCACACCCGCCATTTCCTGAGCCGGGTGCGCCACGCGCGCTTGCACGGCAAATGCCTGGGCAATCAGCGCGCAAAGCGCATCGGTTTCCTCCTCACTGCGCACACTGACAATGCGGCAGCCGGTCAGACGTACCGAAGCTCGCGCGGCCACTTCGGCCACCAGCGCCTGATCGGAGTCAACGATACCGCCGCTTTCAATCGCTGCATCAGCAACGTGGATTACCCGCCACTTGATGAAGCTGTTACCGCAATCGAGCTCAAGAATCATCACGCAACCTCAAACTGAGCTCACCACCACTGAAGCTCTTTTCCACCCCGTCCACCTCAAGGCGCAAGCCGCCCTGCCCGTCGACGCCAAGAACCACGCCATCAATACGCGTGCTACCTGCAACCAGAGAAACCTTGCGCCCCTGCCACAGGTGCGCCTGCTCCCATTCTTCCTGGAATGCGGCAAACCCGTAGCGACGATGCCGCGCCAATTCGTGCTGCAATTGCTGATTGAGCAATGCTACCAGCCGGTTACGGTCGACTGCCGCCCCTACTTCGCGACGCATCGAGGTCCACACCTGGTCGACCTGATCGTTGACCTGCATGTTCACATTGATGCCGATACCCAGCACCACATGACAGACATCTGCCGGGTCCCCCACCAACTCCAGGAGGATACCGGTGATCTTCTGCCCGCGAACGAGAACATCATTGGGCCATTTGAGCCCCACATCCTTTACCCCAAACGCCTGCAGGGTACGCATTACCGCCAACCCCACCACGAGACTCAAGCCCTCGAGCTGGCGCATGCCGCCATCCACACGGAGCACCAGGCTGTAATAGAGGTTTTCGGCAAAAGGGCTGACCCACTGCCGACCGCGCCGACCACGGCCGGCGCTCTGGCGCTCGGCCAGGACCAGGAATGGCGCGGCTTGCCCCTCTCCAGCGAGTCGCAGGCCTTCAGCATTGGTCGAGTCGATGGTTTCGTGAATGAAAACGGGCCACTGTTCGCCGTCGGCAAACCCGGCGATCGCTTGCGCATCGAGCAAAGCCAGCGGCGCCGCCAGCTGATAGCCACGCCCACGGACCTTGTGAATGGTGAGGTTCAGTTCGCTCTCCAGGTGCTGCAGCTGCTTCCAAACGGCGCTGCGACTTACCCCGAGGGCCGCCCCCAGAGCTTCTCCGGAATGGAACCGACCATCCCTGAGGAGGTTCAACAACTTCAGCATGCCAGTCTCGACTTGGAATAAGGCAGGCATGATAGCTATGGGCTGTTGGCTTGCATAGGAAAAGGGCTGCCGGCGGGGTGAAGGCCGCTCCCGCAGCATACCCTGAACCTGCGCCATATCTGTGGGAGCGGCTTTAGCCGCGAAGCGGGCAACGCGGTGGATGGCACCGGCTTTGCCGTTGTTCGCGGGTGAACCCGCTCACACAGAGGGGGGGTGTGCAGGCCTGGAATTGGTAGGACAGAAAGACAAAACCCCTAACTGCATGCGCAGATAGGGGTTTTGCGAAATGAATCTTGACGATGACCTACTCTCACATGGGGAAACCCCACACTACCATCGGCG
>NZ_JBNRIJ010000013.1:0-17813 GCF_053557675.1 Pseudomonas sp. XP1
ATTCATGCAACAGCCTTGAAATCCTGGGGCCGCTTCGCGGCCCATCGCCGGCAAGCGCGGCTCCCACAGGGGTCGGCGCAGGGCTTGGCGTCTCAGTTCAAATCGCGATCTTCCACAGGCGGGTTTCGTCGAACAGGTCGAAGGCTTCGTGTTCCAGGTCCAGCGGCGGCACCACCAGTTCGGCGCCGCTGCCGGGCAGGCGCGGCACCGCGCCGAGCAAGCGCTGGGTGTATTCGTGTGCCGGGTTATCGAACAACTGCTCGACCGGTGCCTGCTCCACCACCTGACCGTGGCGCATCACCAGCACGTCGTCGCTGACATGGCGGATCACCCCCAGGTCGTGGGAGATGAACAGGTAGGCCAGGCCCAGTTCGTCCTGCAGGTCGGCCAGCAGGTCGAGCACCTGGGCCTGCACCGACACGTCCAGGGCCGACACCGGCTCGTCGCAGATGATCACCTTGGGTTCGCTGGCGATCGCCCGGGCGATTGCCACCCGCTGGCGCTGGCCGCCCGATAGTTGCAACGGTCTGCGCTGGCCGAGTTCTGCCGGCAAGCGCACCTGGTTGAGCAGCACAGCGATACGTGCGGGCCTGGCTGGTGCCTCGATACCGGCCACCTGCAAGGCGTCATCAAGAATCTGCGCCACGCTCCAGCGCGGGTCGAACGAGCCCAGCGGGTCCTGGTAGATCACGCTGATCTCGCGACGCAATGGCCTGCGCACTGCCTCGCTCACGGCGTTGGCCGGGCGGTTCCAGGGCTGCCTGCGATAAAGCACTTCGCCCTCATCGGGCTGCAGCAGGCCGAGGGCGATGCGTGCCACCGTGGTCTTGCCCGAGCCGGATTCGCCGACAATGCCCAAGGTGCGCCCGGCACGCAGGGTGAAGTCGACGCCCTGCACCACCTGCCGCACCAGCCCGTCCGGGCCGAGGTAGCGCTTGCCCAGGCCACGGCCTTCAAGCAGCACGTCGCTGCGCGCGCGCGCCCGCGGCTCACTGCGCAGGCCAACCCGCTCGGGTGACAGCCGGCTACCGCGCGGGTGCTCGGCCGGTACTGCCGCCAGCAAGGCCTGGGTATAGGCGTGACGCGGCTGGCGCAGCACCTGCTGCATCGGCCCCTGCTCCACCACTTCGCCATGGCGCAGCACCACCACCTCATCGGCCAGCTGGGCGACCACTGCAAGGTCGTGGCTGATGATCAGCAGCGAGGCACCACGGGCCTTTATCTGCTGGAACACTTCGAGAATCTGCGCCTGCACGGTGGCGTCCAGCGCGGTGGTCGGCTCGTCGGCGATCACCAGCGCGGGGTCCAGGGCCAGGGCACTGGCGATCAGTGCACGCTGGCGCAGGCCACCGGACAACTGCCCGGGCCGCTGGCGGGCACGCAGCTGCACGTCAGGCACGCCTACCCGCTCGAGCAACTCATGCATACGCGCAGGGCGGGTGTGGCGGTCACCGTATCCGTGTGTCTGCAGCACTTCGAGAATTTCCTTGCCCACCGGCCGCAGCGGGTCAAGCGATACCAGCGCGTCCTGCAGCACGAAGCCGATATCCTTGCCACGCACGGCGCGCCACTGGCGCTCGCTGAGGTCGAGCAGGTCGTGGTCGCCGAAACTCAAGCGACGGGCACTCACCTGCGCTCGCCCTCCGGCCAGCCCCACCAGGCAGCGGGCACTGACGCTCTTGCCCGAGCCAGACTCGCCGACCAAGGCCAGGCAACGGCCAGGCGGCAAGGTGAAGGACAGATCACGAACCACGCTGGCGCCATCAAAGGCCACGTTCAGCCCTTCGACGATCAGGGTCTTGTCGCTCATGGCAGGCGCCCCTCCAGGCGTTGTTGGATATAGCGGCCAGTCACCGTCGTTGCCAGGGTGGTGAGGACGATGAACAGGCCAGGGAAGAAGGTGAGCCACCAGGCATTGGCGATGAAGTCACGCCCCATGGACAACATGGTCCCCCACTCCGGCGCCGGCGGCCGCGCGCCCAGGCCGAGGAAGCTCAGCGCCGAGGCCCAGACGATGGCCTGGCCAACGCCCATGGTCAGCGTCACCACCAATGGCCGCATGGCGTTGGGCAGCAACTGGCGCAGCACGATGCGCGAAGTCGGGTGCCCCAACGCCCGTGCCGCCTCGATGTAGCCGGCGTTGCGTACCGCCAGCACCTGACCACGGACCATGCGCGCATACCCCGGCGCACCGCCCAGCCCGGTGGCGACGATCAACGGGCCGACGCCGCTGCCGAACACCGCCACGAACAGCAGCGCCAGCACCAGGCTGGGGAAGGCGAACAGCACTTCCAGCAACCAGCCCACCGCACGGTCCACGCGTGCGCCGCCAAGGCCACCGAGCAGGCCGAGGGCGATGGCGATAACCATGGAAATGGCCGTAGCCGCGAGGCCGATCAGCAGGCTCTGGCGTGCGCCGTGAATAATCCGCGCGAAGATGTCGCGGCCTGACTGGTCGGTACCCAGCCAGTGCGCCCAGCTGGGCGGCTGGAAAGCCTCCCGCGGTACGATGGCCAATGGGTCGATGCGGGTGAACAGCCCCGGCGCCAACGCGGCCAGAAGCAATGCGAACAGGAACAGGATCGCCAGGCTTGCGCCCAGCGGCGGCAGTTTCAGTTGGCGCTGCCGACGCAATGGCGCGAGCACTTGGCCATGGGTCAGGTCTGTCATGCTGCAGCCTCCTGCTGCCGAGGGTCGATCCACTGGTACAGCAGGTCGACCAGAATGTTCGCCAGCACATAGCCGGCCGCCACTACCAGGCTGATGCCGATCACCAGCGGCAGGTCCTGGGCCTGCACCGCCTGGTACAGCTGTCGGCCCACCCCCTTGCGGGAAAAGATCACCTCGCATACCACCGCACCACTGATCAGCGCGCCGATGGCCCAGCCCGACAGCGACACACCTGGCAGCAAGGCATGGCGCAAGGCATGCCGAAAACGCACGGCCAGGTCGCTGAGGCCACGTGTGCGGGCCGTGAGGACGAAGGGTTGATCGAGGGTCAGTTCCAGCGACTCCCGGGTGACCTGGGCAATGAAACCTGCCAACGGAATCGCCAGGGAAAACGCCGGAAGTATCAGGCTGGCGAAGCTGTCGCTACCGGCCGGCGGGAACCAGCGAAGGCCGAAGGCGAATACTGCCAGCAGCACCACGCCAAGCCAGAAGTGCGGCAGCGCCGCGCTCAGGGTTTCGGCCAGCGAGGCGATGCCGCCGACCAGCCTGCCGCGCCCGGCAGTGACCACTGTCAGCAGCAGCACCAGCACCCAGGCCAGCAGCAGGGCGGCGATGGTCAGCTCCAAGGTTGCCCCGCCCTGCTCGGCCAGCACACGGGTGACCGGCAGGTGCTGCGAGTAGGAAACACCCAAGTCACCTTGCAGCAGGCGCCCGAGGTAGAACACGTACTGCACGGCCAACGGCTTGTCGAGGCCGTACTCCACGCGCGCGGCTTCAATCGCTTCTGGTGTCGGGTTGCCACTGGGGCCACCTAGAATCGCCAGCACCGGGTCACCCGGCATCAGCCGCAGTGCGAAGAAAGTCAGGGTCGCCACCGCCCACAGCACCAGCACGCCACCGGCCAGGCGAATGGCGGCGCGACGGCCCAGGGCTGCCAGGCGTTCGCGGCGCGGGTCGGTCACCGCGAGTGTCGTCGTAGTCATTTGTTCACCCATGCGTCATAGAGGTAGGTCACCGCCAGCGAAGGCTCCAGTCGCACGCCATGGGCGGTCTTGTAGATACCCAGGCGCGTGCTTTGTGGGTACGTGGTGAGTTGCAGGTACTGCGCGGCGGCCTGTTGCTGTGCCTGGAAGTAGCGCTGGCGCCGCAGGCCTGCGTCCTGGGTGGCCAGGGCACTGTCGAGCAGTGCGTCGTAGCCCGGGTCGGCGTAGCCGGAGGAGTTCTGGTGATAGCCGCCCACCCCGGCTGGCTGCACGAACGCGGTGGTGAAGATGATGCGCAGCACGTCAGGGGTGTTGGTGTTCCAGTAGCCGATGCGGATGTCATAGTCCCAGGCGGCCTGGCGGGCGGTGACCTGGGCATCGCTCATCTGGTCCAGCACCAGCTCCAGGCCAGCCTGCCGGGTAGTGGCCTGTACCTGCTCCCACAGGGTCAGTTCCGACGGCGGCGTGCGCGCACCGATCAGCACGACGGCGCGCAGCCGCTGGCCGTTCCTGGTGCGGTAGCCTTCGCTGTCGCGGTCGGTCCAGCCAGCCTCGTCGAGCAGCCTTGCGGCGCGGGCCGGGTCGTAGTCCTGGCTGCGCTCGAAGTCACCGCTGTAGAACGGCGTGGCCAAACTCAGCGGGCCACCGGCGCGAGGGAACTCGCCGAAGTACACACTCTTCAGTGCACCCTCGACATCAGCGCTGCGAACGAAGGCCTCGCGTACACGGATGTCATCGAATGGCGCACGGCGCAGGTTGAAGGTGCCATTGGTGGGGTTGCCCGGGCGCTGGGCGATGATCAGTTCCAGGTCCGGGTTGCGCCGTGCTGCTTCGTGCGACTCTGGCGGCAATGCTTCGATCACATCGACCTCACCGGCCTGCAGCGAGGCGAAGCGCACCGACGGCTCCTGGATGAACTTCCAGACGATGCGTTCCAGGTACGCCGGGCCTTGATGCCGTGCGGTAGGTGGCGCCCAGTTGTAGGCCGGGTTGCGCACCAGTTCCACCTGGTTCTGCCGGTCCCAGCGCACCACCTTGAACGGCCCGCTGCCGACCGGGCTTTCGCAGTTCTGGTCACGGCTGCGTAGCAATGCGGTGGGCGACTGGATGCCGAGAAAGCCCTGGGCCAACACTTCGAGGAAAGCCGCATAGGGCGTCGCCAGAGTAACTTCGGCCGTGTAGGCGTCGAGCACCTTGGTGCCGCGGTACTGACGGATGTAGCCACCGGCGGTACTGGATTGGGTCTTGGGGTTTGCCATGTGGTCGAGGTTGGCCTTGACCGCTTCGGCATTGAACGGCGTGCCGTCGGTGAATTGCACGTCGCGGCGCAGGTGGAAGGTGTAGCGCAGGCCATCTGGCGAAACCTCCCAGCTCGTCGCCAGCCAGGGGCCGATCTGGCCGTTGCTGTCCATCGACACCAACGAATCGAGGTACTGCTGGGCAATGAAAACCTGCGGCATGTCGCCAGCTACATGGGGGTCCAGGCAGGTGGGCTCGCGGTCGGTGGCATAGACCAGGGTGCCGCCCTGCTGTGGCGTGGTGCTTTGCGCGGCGTGCTGTTCGGTTTTTTCGCAGCCGAGCAAGGCCAGTGCGGTGCAGAGCGGGATCAGGGGGAGGATGGGTGTGTTCAAGGGCGCTCCTGCGGGGACTGGGCTTCGATAGGCCTGTTGCAGGAGTTGTGCCGGGTTCAAGGGATTGATTTTGCTGGAGTTTGCCGAGGGTGAGGTGCTGTTGCCGGGGCAAAGTGTCCGCGGGGTGTTGGTGGGGCGACAGTGAACTTTGTTTTGTTTGTGATCATTAAGATTTCTCGATTGGCTGTTCCTGCCACTTCGCGGGCCAGCCCGCCCCCACAGCCTTGAAGCCTGTAGTGATCCTGCAGGAGCGGCTAAAGCCGCTCCCACAGTGTCCCTGCTCATTTAACGAGTTATGTGCAGTTCAACAAAAGCGGCCTTGCCCGCGTCAGGGCTGGCACAGGTTTACACGGCAATCCGAGCAAACCAGCTTGGCCGCGCCGCCGGAAGATGAGGCACGGCGTCGAGCAAGGCGCGGGTATAGGCCTGACGCGGCTGGCCGAGCACCTGGGCTGCCGCCCCTTGCTCCACCACCCTTCCCCCTTGCATCACCAATACCTGGTCGCTGACCTGCTCCACCACCCCAAGGTCGTGGGAGATGAACAGGCAAGCCAGGTTCAACTCCGCCTTGAGCTCGGCCAGCAATGCCAGGATTCGCGCCTGCACCGATACATCCAGCGCCGAAACCGGTTCGTCCAGCACCAGCACCCTGGGCTTCATGGCCAGCGCCCGGGCAATCGCGATGCGCTGCCGCTGCCCGCCCGACAACTCCAGCGGGCGGCGGTCGAGCAACCCCACCGGCAACTGCACACGCTCCAGCAGAGCCGCCGCCTCGGTGCGCTGCAACGCACGCGGTACACCCGCATGCGCCAGCGCCTCGGCCAATACCCGCAGCACGGTATAGCGTGGGTCGAACGAAGCCTGCGGGTCCTGGAACACCACCTGGATTCCCTGCCGTGCCTGGCGCTGCTGCGCAGCAGACAACGCAAGCCAATCCTGCCCGGCCAGTTGCAGGCTGCCTTGCTCCGGCCGCTCCAGCCCCAGCAGGATGCGCCCCAGCGTGCTCTTGCCGGAACCGGACTCGCCCACCACACCAAGGGTTTGCCCGGCGCGCAATTGCAGCGACACACCGTCCAGCACCTGACGCAGCCGACCGTCCGGCCCGACAAAGGCCTTGCTCAGGCCACGCGCCTCCAGCACCACGGGTTGCTCGTCCACGCCATCCTCCACCAGCGCCAGGGCCGGCGCCGCCGGACGTTTGAAATGTACCGCCCGAGCCGCGCTCAGCAGGCGCTGGGTGTAGGGGTCCTGCGGGTCCTGCAGGACCTGTTCGACACTGCCCTGCTCCACCACCACCCCATGGCGCATAACCGCCACCCAGTCGGCCAGGCGCGCGACCACGGCCAGGTCATGGCTGACCATCAACAGGCTGTTGTCGCGCTCGCGCAGGTGCTCAAGCAGGTCGAGAATCTGCGCCTGCACCGTGGCGTCCAGCGCGGTGGTGGGTTCGTCAGCGATCAACAGCCGTGGCTGACAGGCGATGGCCGAGGCGATCAGGGCGCGCTGCCTGAGGCCTCCGGAGAGCTGCCACGGGTATTGCCGGGCACGGACTTCGGGCTCAGGCACCCCGACCTGGCGCAATAGCTCAAGTACCCGCAGACGGCGCTGCTCCGCGGCCAGGTTGGTGTGCAACAGCAATGGCTCTTCGATCTCTGCCCCCACGCGACGCAGCGGGTCGAGCGAACCCAGCGCATCTTGCATGACAAAGCCGATGTGCTCGCCCCGCAAGCGCTGCCACGCGCGCTCATCGAACTGGCGCAGGTCCTGCCCGGCAAAGGCCAGGCGCTGCGCCTGCACATGGGCACCGGTCCCGGTCAGGCCGACCAAGGTACGCGCCGTGACACTCTTGCCCGAGCCCGATTCGCCCACCAGTGCCAGGCACTGGCCTGCGCGCAACTGCAGGTCGACACCGTGCACCACTGGCACACCATTGAAGCTCACATGCAGGCCGCGGATGTCCACCAGTGGTGCCTGGTTCTTCTCGAAAATGCTCATGCGCGTCTGCCCTCGCTACGGCGCAGCCAGTCTCGGCCGATGACGGTGATGGAAATGACGGTCAGGGTGATCGCCAGCGCAGGCCAGGCCATCAGCCAGGGCGCGTTGGCCATGAAGTTGCGCGCCACTGCCATCATCGCGCCCCACTCTGGCGCGGGAGGTGGTGCACCGAAGCCGAGGAAGCTCAGTGCGGCAGCAGCGGTGATGGCGCCACCCAGGCCGATGCAGGCCAGGATCAGCACGGGTTGGGCTGCGTTGGGCAGCACATGCCAGCACACCACTGCCAGGGGCCTGCGGCCCAGCGTGACCGCTGCTTCGACGAAGCTGGCACGCCGGATGGTCAGGGTCTGGGCGCGTACCAGGCGCGCATAGCGCGGCACCGAGGCGATGCCGACGGCAAAGATCAAGTTGCTGGTGCCTTGGCCGAACAGGGTGATGATGACCAGCGCCAGTAGCAGGTCCGGGAAGGCCAGCAGCACATCGACGGCGCGCATCAGCAGGTTGTCCAGCCAGGCTGGAGCCAGGCCGGCGAGCAAGCCGAGCAGCGTGCCCAGGCCGAGCCCGACCAGGGTGGCGGCCAGGCCGATGAAGAGCGATGGGCGGGCGCCATGGATCAGGCGGCTGAGGACGTCGCGGCCGTTCTCGTCAGTGCCCAGCCAAAAGCCGGGGCTTGGCGGGTAGTACGCCAGACGGGCGTCGGCGGCCAACGGGTCGGTTGGCGAGAGCCAGTTGGGGAAGGTTACTGCCAGCAGTATCAGGCCCAATGTGATCCAGGCCAGCGCCAGGCCAGGGCGAACCTGCCACCCGCTGATCACTGTGTTTGGTATGGATACGATCGCGTTCATGTCTGTCCTTCTTGTGTCGCCTGTACTGGCCTTTTCGCGGGTAAACCCGCTCCCACAGGATCACCGCAAAGGCTGAATCCGTGCGGTCCTTGTGGGAGCGGCTTCAGCCGCGAACAAGGGCGAAGCCCTTGCCATGTGGGCTACGGCGCCGGGTTGGGAATACGGCGGTGCACGGCCTGGATCTCGGCCAGTACTTCGTCGCTCAGTTGCACATCCAGCGCACTCAGGTTTTCCTGCAGCTGCAGCAAGTTGGTCTGCCCGGTAATTGCACTGGCCACGAACGGCTGGCGTATGACGAAAGCCAGGGCCAGTTGCGCCGGTGTCAGCCCATGCTCCCGCGCAATCCGCACGTAGCTGGCAATCGCGTTGTTGGCCTCCTCGCTGCCGTAGCGATTGAACGTGCGATACACCGACGACAATCGCGACCCCTCCGGCCGCGCCCCGTTCAGGTACTTGCCGGTCAACGCTCCGAACGCCAGCGGCGAATAGGCCAGCAGGCTCACCCCTTCACGATGGCTGAACTCCGACAGGCCGTTTTCATACAAGCGATTGAGCAGGCTGTACGGGTTCTGGATGCTGGCAATCCGCGCCAGGCCCTTGTCCTCGCTGTGCCGCAGAAACTGCGCCACGCCCCACGGTGTTTCGTTGGAGACACCGATATTGCGCACCTTGCCGGCCTTGACCTGTTCGTCCAGTACCGCAAGGGTTTCTTCGATGGCTGCCGTCTGCGGATGGTCGTCGACGTAGGGGTATTCACGGATGCCGAAGAAGTTGCTGGTGCGGTCGGGCCAGTGCAGTTGGTAGAGGTCCAGGTAGTCGGTTTGCAGGCGGCGCAGGCTGCCCTCCAGGGCCGCGACGATGTTCTTGCGGTCGTGGTGCGACAAGCCATCGCGAATGTGCACCTGGCCACCGGGGTCGCGGGCCGGGCCGGCGATCTTGCTGGCCAGCAGGACCTTGTCGCGGTTGCCGCGGGCCGCCAGCCAGGTGCCGATGTAGCGCTCGGTGGTGGTCCAGGTTTCAGCGCGGGTAGGTGTGGGGTACATCTCGGCGGTGTCGATGAAGTTGATGCCTGCAGCAAGGGCAGCGTCCAGTTGCTGGTGAGCATCCTGTTCGCTGTTCTGGTGCCCCCAGGTCATGGTGCCGAGGCTGAGCAGGCTGACTTGCAGGTTGGTGTGGCCGAGTGGGCGGTAGCGCATGGTATCGAGTCCTTGGATGATGCGTTGATGTCTGGGCGGCAGCCCTCAGACAGCCCGTGCGGTCTCGCGTCGGGCTTGTGCAAACTGGTTCACTGCTTTGGGCAACCCCAGGTGCTCACGCAGGGTGGTGCCGGTGTATTCGGTGCGGAACAACCCACGCTTCTGCAGCAGCGGTACCACCTCTTCGACGAACACCCGAGCACCCGACGGGAACATGTCGGGCATGATGTTGAAACCATCCCCCGCCCCTGCCAGGAACCACTCGGCCAAGGTATCGGCAACCTGTTCCGGGGTACCGACGGCCAACCGGTGCCCGACCAGAATCCGCCGGGACAGCTGGCGAATGGTCAGGTTCTCGCTGCGCGCCAGGTTCAACTGGGCCTCCAGAAAACCATGCGACCCGCGCTCGAAATCTGCCACCGCGCCAATCCGTGCCCAGGGCAATGGCGCATCCGGATCCAGCTCGCTGGCATCGATGCCGATACGCCCCGCGACCTGCTGCAACAGGCCGTGCTCTCCATGCCAGGCATTGAGCTCATCGAAACGTGCATGGGCCTCGGCCTCGGTGCTGCCAATCACGGTCGACAGCCCGGGCATGATCTTCAGGTGCTGCGGGTCACGCCCCCAGGCTTTGGCCCGTGCCTTCATCTCCCGATAGAACGCCTGCCCGTCGGCCAGGGTGGTCTGGGTGGTGAAGATCGCATCGGCATAGCGCGAACCCAGTGCCTTGCCACCTTCGGAAGAGCCGGCCTGCACCAGTACCGGCCTGCCCTGCGGCGAACGCGGCAGGTTCAGCGGCCCCTTGACCTGAAAGTGCTTGCCCTTGAAATCCAGGGTGTGGACCTTGCCCGGGTCGGCAAAACGGCCGGCGCTGCGGTCACCGATGATCGCGTCATCCTCCCAGCTGTCCCAAAGCTTCAGGGTCACGTCGACGAACTCCTCGGCCCGCCCGTAGCGGTCCACATGCAATGGCGCACCAGCCAGGCCGAAGTTCTGTGCTGCCGCGTCACCGGCATTGGTCACCACATTCCAGGCTGCGCGACCGCCGCTGATGTGGTCCAGCGAGGCAATTCGCCGGGCCAGGTTGAAAGGTTCGTTGTAAGTGCTGGAGCAGGTCGCGATCACGCCGATGCGCTCGGTGGCGGCCGCCACTGCGGTAAGCAGCACGGTCGGCTCCAGGCGCCCGCCTGGCTGGGCGGACACATCCGGCGGCAACGCCGGGCCATCGGCAAGGAAGATCGCATCCAGGCAACCGCGCTCGGAAATACGCGCGATATCGCGGTAATAGTTGACGTCGATATAGGCGTCGATTGCCGCCTCACCCTGGCGCCAGGCGCCGGAATGCGAGCCGAAGCCGAGGATGTTCATGCCCAGGCTCATCTGTTTCGTGGTCATGCCGGTTCTCCTGATCAGACTGCACTGGCTTCGTCGCCGCTGCCCTGCCCTTCGCTGGCACTGGCATGAAGGGCACGCCAGGCCTGGGCCGGGCTGATGCCATTGAGGTAGTAGTTGCCCAACGCCTGCTCGCGGTAGATCGCCGGGTTGTGCGAAGCCAGCGTGCGTGCATTGCGCCAGTGGCGGTCGAGGCGCCGGGCATTGCTGGTAGCCGATGCGCCGCCGACTTCGAACAGCAAGGTGCTTGCTTCCAGCACTTGCGGCAGGACGATCTGCTGCGCCTGGAAGGCATGGATCTCGGCGTCGGTGTAAAGCTGCTCGGCTACCTCCCCTTGCTGGCCGGCTTCGTACACTGCCTGCAGGCTCTTGCCCACGGCGGTGACTTGCGCATTGGCGGCGAAGGCCAGGCTCGACAGGCGACCGATCACCGCCTGCACTCGCGGATCTGCAGCCGGCTGTGACTGCCCCGGCACACCGAAGGCACGGGTGCGGCCCTGGACGAACGCTACCGCATCGGCCAGTACCGCCTGGCCGATACCCGCCAGGGTGGCCAGATGCACCGCCTGGTAGAACGCGGTGAGGTACGACTCGACACGCAATTCGCCCTTGGCGAAACGGCGCAGCAAATGCTGCGGCTGCACCCTGACCCGGGTGAAACGGGTGGTGCCACTGCCAGTCAGCCGCTGGCCGAAGCCGTCCCAGTCGTCGACCCGCTCCACGCCCGGCGCACCGGTCGGTACCACGAGGCTGACAAAGTCGTCGCCATGGTTGGCCACTGCCGCCACCCAATCGGCGTACAACGTGCCGGTGCAGTAGTACTTTTCGCCGTCCAGGCGGTAACCACCTTCGTCTTCGCGCAACTGCACGGTATTGCCGGTACTGTCGGTGCGCTCGGCCATGGCCGCGCCCCACAGTTCACCGGCAACCACGCGGGCGAACCAGTAGTCCTGGGAGGCAGCATCGCCTGACGACAGCCGCCCTTCGACGAAACCGAAGTGGGCACGGAAGATCTGCGGCAGGTTGGAGTCGGCTTGCCCCAGACGCACCAGCTGGCGCAGCAACTGTGGCAAGGTTGCGCCTGAGCCGCCGTGGCTGCGTGGCACGCGCAGGGCGCCGAAGCGGGCCTTGCGCAACCAGGCCACTGGCTCATGGGCCAGGGTGCGCTGCTGCTCGCGGGCTACCGCGCCTTCGGCAATACGCGCGTAGATCGGCGCAAAACGCGCATCCAGTTCGGCATCGGTAATCGTGGTTTGGCTCATGATGGTTCCTTTCTCGTGAATTCAGACGCGTGCGGTACGCGGGTCGATGGCCTGGGTCGCCAGGTCCACCAGCAGGTTGACCAGTACGTAGATCGCTGCCGCCAGCAGGGTTACGCCAAGCACCAGGGGCACGTCCTTGCTGGCGGTAGCGTCGAGCATCAAACGGCCAATGCCTTGGCGGCCGAACAGCAGTTCCAGCACCACGGCGCCGCCGAGCAGGCTGGCGAACACGTAGCCGGCCAGGGTCACCAGCGGCACCAGGGCATGGCGCAGGGCGTGGCGCAGGCGTACAGCGATATCCCCCATGCCACGTGCGCGGGCCTGGGTGATGAAGGGTTGTTCCAGCACCTGCTCCAGCGACTGGCGCAACACCTGGGCAAGCACCGCTGCGATCGGCAGCGCCAGGGCCAGGCTCGGGAGCACCAGCGAGCGCCAACCGCTGGACCCGGACGGCGGTAGCCAATGGAAATGGAACGCGAAGGCCAGCAGCAGCACCGTGCCGATCACGAAGTTGGGGGCCGAAGACAACAGCAGCTCGATGCCCGACACCACCGCCCGCAAACGCCGCCCGCGGTTGGCGGTGAGCAGCGCCGAAGCCACCGCCAGCAGCACCGCCAGCACCGCTGCGCTGCTGGCCAGCGCCAGGGTCGCGGCAGCCTGCTCGCCGATCGCCTGGCCGACCGGTATGCGCAACCGGTACGACTCGCCCAGGTCACCCTTGGCCAGGCGCGCCAGGTAGTGGCCGTATTGCACCCACAGCGGTTGATCGAGGCCGTACTCGGCGCGCACCTGCGCCAGCAGCGCTTCGCTCGGCATGGCATCCGGGCCGCCGAGGATCGCCAGGGCAGTGTCGCCACCGCTGTGCTGCATGCCGAGGAAGGTCAGGCTGGCCGCCGCCCATAGCACGATCACACCGTCACGCAGGCGGCGCAGCAGGATCGCCAGCAGTTTCATGGTTGCTCCTTTGCCAGCCACACGCTGGTGAACAGGGGAACGTTATGCGAACCATCGAACAGCACGCCGCCGACCGTGTTGCGGTAGGCCAGCAGCATCTGGCTTTCTACCGAGGGCACAGCCGGCACGGTCTCGCCCAGGCGTTGCTGGGCCTGGCGATACAGCTCGCGGCGTTGCGTCGGGTCGGTGCTGCGCCGGGCGGCAGCGAGCAACTGGTCGAGGGTGGCATCACGGAAGTGGCCGACGTTCTGGCCGATCATTCGTGTGCTGGGGATCGATTGGCTGTGATAGAGGATGTACAGGCCATCGGCCGTGTTGGTGTGCCAGTAGCCGCCGCCGATGGCGTCGAAGTTGCCGAGGTAACGCAGCTCCATGACCTTGCTGAGCGGCAGCAGCTCGATGCGCAGGTCGAAGCCGACCTTGCGCAGGTCTGCCTGGGCAGCCACCGGGACATTGGCCGGAAACGCCGGGTTGTCATAGGTCAGCAAGGTCGCCCCGAGGCGCCGACCATCACGGCTGCGATAGCCTTCGCCGTCACGCCCGGTCCAGCCGGCGGCGTCGAGCAAGCGCCCTGCTTCGACCGGGTCGAAGGCCAGGGCCTCGCGGGCCACCGGGTCATAATCGGGGGTATTCACGGCGAGGAAATCCCCCTTGGCCAGGTACTCGCCGAAGCCGGAGATCCACGCCAGGCCATCACGGTCGATGGCCTTGGCAACGGCCTGGCGCACCCGCACGTCATCGAACGGCGCGCGGTCGACATTGAAGGTGATGCTGCGCGACGGGTTGCCCTTGCGAATGCGGTTGCGCAGGGTCAGCTGCGGGTTGGCACGGATCGCCGCGGCATTCTGCGCCGGTGCGTCCAGGGCCATGTCGTTGTCGGCAGCTTCCAGCGAGGTGTAGCGGATCATCGCTTCGGGCACGTAGCTCAGTTCGATGCCGTCCAGATAGGCCTCACCCTGGTGGTTGATCGCCGGCGGTGCCCAGTCGTACCCCGGGCGGCGGCCAAAGCTGGCACGCTGATCGCGCACCCAGCCGGTCAGCACGAAAGGCCCGGTGCCGATGGGCTGGCTGGCGATGGTCTTCGGCGCCTCGAGGATCTGCCGTGGCGAGATCATCCCCAGCCAGGCCTGCGACAGCACATCGAGAAACGGCGCATAGGGCGCACGCAGGGTCGCCTCGAATGTGTACTCGTCCACCACCCGCCCCTGCAGGTACGGCGCGATATAGGCGGCGGCCAGTGGCGACTTGGTCGCGGGGTCACGCATGTGTTCGAGGTTGACCCGCACCGCCTCGGCGTTGAAGCGCTCGCCATCGCTGAAAGTGACGTCGTCACGCAGGTGGAAGGTGTAGGTCAGGCCGTCGGCGCTGATGTCCCAGCTTTTTGCCAGCCACGGCGTGAGGGTGCCGTCCTCGGCCTGGTACACCAGGCAGTCGAACAGGATGCGGCCCATCCACTGCATGTTGCCGTTGGACAGCGCGTGTATATCGAAGCTGCCAGCGTCGCTCGCCGCCGACACGCGCAGGGTGCCACCGCGCTTGCCGGGCTGCTGCTCGACGAAGTCGCTGGCTGGGTAGCGCATCACACCGTTCACTTCGCTGAGCGCTTCACCCTTTAGCAGCGCCTGGCTTTGCGCGGACGTGGGGGGTGAGCAGGCGGCAACTAACAGCGCACTGGCCACCAGGCATGTATTGAATAATCGGGAACTCGGCTGCACAACGGGCCCTTTATATAGACGGCTACATAAAGGGCTATTGCAGTTGTCGTGCCAGCGCTAACACTGCGCATTCATTGAGGTCAGTTAAAACCGCCTGACGCATTAAGCATACAAACTGTTCCATCCCTGTTGCGCTGACAACATCCAACCCTGGGGGAGCGGCTTTGGTCGCGAAGAATCCAACGCGTTGCATGGCACCGGCTGCGCCGGTGTTCGCGGCTAAAGCCGCTCCCAAAGGTTGCGCCATGGCATTCGGATATTTGGATATAACCTGCACTGTTCCACAAACAACATGGGTGCAACAAAATTTGCTGTTTTATTCAGCACTTCACACTAAAACTTTGCCCATATCCCCAAACTTCCGGCCTTTCGCCAACTGGCACAGAAACTGCTCTCACCCATTCTGACAGGCCTGACTATTCCCATAGAACGCCGAGGACCTACGATGACTTGCA
Source organism: Pseudomonas sp. XP1 (assembly GCF_053557675.1). Classification (NCBI taxonomy): domain Bacteria; kingdom Pseudomonadati; phylum Pseudomonadota; class Gammaproteobacteria; order Pseudomonadales; family Pseudomonadaceae; genus Pseudomonas; species Pseudomonas sp. XP1. Next base: position 15,099 of record NZ_JBNRIJ010000013.1, read on the forward strand.
AGGAATTCAACAATGCGTGCGATTCAACCCCATCCACTGCGCCTGGCCATCCGCCACGCCGCCCTGGCCACCGCGGCCACGGCCCTGCTGGCCCCGGTCACGGTACTGGCCGCTGAGCAAACCCTGGGCACGGTGACCGTGCAGGCCGCCAAGCAATCCGAAGTGCAACAGGCCGCCAGCGCCCTGGCCGAGGTGCCCGGCGGCACCAGCGTGGTCGACAGCGAAGAGGTCGCCAAAGGCCGCACTGCCACACTGCAGGACACCCTCGGCTACCAGCCCGGGGTATTCGTGCAGTCCACCGGCGGCAACGACGCGGCGAAGATCTCGATCCGCGGCTCCGGTGCCAATACCTCGCCCGGCTATTTCCGTGAAGGCATCAAGTTCCTGTTCGACGGCCTGCCGCTGACCGGCCCTGGCGGCACACCCTACGAATTCCTCAACGCCAGCGGCGTGAACTACACCGAGATCCTGCGCGGCGCCAACGCCTTCCAGTATGGCGCGCTGACCCTCGGCGGCGCGGTCAACTTCGTCAACCACAGCGGCTACAGTGCCCCCGGCCTGCGCGTGCGCGCCGAAGCCGGCAGCTACCACTACCAGAAGCAGAGCATCAGCTACGGTGGGGTCGAGGGCGACCTGGACTACTACCTGCAGGCCGACAACTACCGCAACGAAGGTTTTCGCGACTACAGCCTGTCGAAGAGCTCGGGCATCGTCGCCAATGCCGGCTACCGCTTCAGTCTCAAGCTGGAAACCCGCCTGCTGCTGCGCTACCGCGACGAAACCCACAACGACCCCAGCGCCACCACCCTCGACGCCGCACTGCACCACCCGCGCCGCGCCAGCGCCACCGCCGAAAGCAGCGGTGCCGGTGCGCGCCGCCCGGGCAGCATCTGGGTGGGCAGCAAGACCACTTATACCTTTGACGACGATGCACGGCTGACCTTCGGCCTGTCGTATCACGACTATCGTCATACCAACAGCCCGCGCAGCCCGAGCAATCCCAGTTACTGGGACTGGCACGACCTCGGCCTGCTGCTGGGCTACGACCGGGTCGACTACCTGTTCGGCCACGAAAGCCGCAGCAGCATCGCCTTCACCTCCACCCAGCACCTGCGAGGCGGGGTGAACTCGGCCAACGACGACAAGGTGTCGCTCAAGCAGGTCAACTACAAGGATTCGTTCGACCGGGTGATCGCCCTGGGCAACGATATCAACCTGGTCGACAACCTCTGGCTCACCAGCGGCGTGTCGTTCATCAACGTGCGGCGCAAGATCAACATCGACCACGCGGTGAACCCCAACACCACCAACTTCCCGCAGCACGTGGACTACGACAACTGGAGCGTCGCCCCGCGCATCGGCCTGCGCTACGAGTTCAGCCCGAACCTGCAGGTATTCACCAACTTCAGCCGCAGCATCGACCCGCCTGCTTCCTGGGAATACTCTGGCTCCGGGCCGACCCTGCCTTACATCCGCCCATTGGTGGAGCAGAAGGCCAACACCTTCGAGGTCGGAATCAAGGGCTCGCACGGCATCTTCGATGGCAGCCTGGCACTGTACCGCTCGTGGATCCACGACGAGTTGCTGAATGTGCAGATCATCCCCGCCACGTCATCGTCGGCAGCGGTCACCGGCGCCTTCAACGCCTCACCGACCATCCACCAGGGTGTCGAGGCCGGCCTGAACACCCGACTCTGGGAAAACTCTCAGGGCGACCTGGTACGCTGGCGCCAGGTGTACACCTACAACGACTTCTACTACCGGCATGACGACACCTTCGGCGACAACCAGTTGCCGGGCGTGCCCAAGCACATCTACCAGGGCGAGCTGCAGTATCAGGACCACAGCGGCTGGTACACCGGCGTCAACGTGCAGTCGGCCTCGCGCACGGCAGTGGACTATGCCAATACCCTGTATGCGCCGTCGTACACCATCTGGGGGGCAAACCTGGGGTATGAGGCGCCGAAGGGCAACTGGAAGGTGTCGCTGGACCTGAAGAACCTGGCGAACAAGGCGTACGTGACGGCGGTGACGCCGGTGTACAACGCGCGCGGGCAGGATACTGCGTCGTTCTGGCCAGGGGATGGGATTGGCGCTTACGTGGGGGTCGAGTTCAGGTACTGACCATGCAGCAATGTGTTTGACGGCACGTCCATTACGCTTCCGAAATAGAGCGCCGCCCCACGGCGCTCGGTTTCAAGGAGCGCTGTTCGCACTGAAAGGCCTCACAGGGCAAGTGGAAAGGTTTCAGCACTGACCTGAATCAATCAAACACCATGGGCGGTGTTGTAAACAGCACACCAAACATATGGGAATGCAGTTTGATGAGCGAGTCCAACCAGGCAACCAGAATTATCTGCAACAATCTTGAACTGGCCGATCAACTGCGCCAGCTGTTGGCGCCTATAGCACCCGATTGTGAGGTGCTGAGTACACCTGGCAATTGCAGCGCCGTCCCGCTTTGCCGCTGGCTCGGCGAAGTTCAGTTGGGCTCGGCCGGGCAGGTACAGGCTGCTTTGCTGGATGCCACCGAGGTGCTCGAACAGACCCGACACGCCTTCAAATCCCGCGAACTGGGGCTACTGCGGCGACGCTTGGTTGCATTGCTGGATAAATTGTCGGAAGATCGCCAATGATGTGAATGTGCTATCACCAGGTTCCGCCCTGCGGGAACCGGCTTTGCCGAGCAGGATAATAGGCCTGAAAGACGAAGCG
>NZ_JBNRIJ010000013.1:17925-58362 GCF_053557675.1 Pseudomonas sp. XP1
CGAGGAATTACTCAAGCGTATCCGTCTCGACCAGGCGGAGATTGCCGAACGCTTTCGCTTTCTCGACTGGAGCGCCGAAGATGCCAGGCGACTAGGCGCAGCAGCTCGGTACATGGCCCCGTCCCAGCAGGCTTTCGTCGACCATCTGTACCGTCACCTGGCGCAATTCTCCACCCCTTCTGCATTGCTACGCACGCCGGAGGTCACCGCTCGTTTGAAGCAGAGCCAGGCTCAGTACTATCAGTGCCTGTGGGGCGGTCCATACGATGAAACATACGTCAACGGCCGCCTGCGCATCGGGGTGATCCATCAGCAGATCGGCCTGGAACTGAAGTGGTACCTCGGCAGCTATCGGCTGTACCTCGACGACATGCTTGAAAGCGTGTTCGGCGACAGCCCGGATGCCACGCTCTATTCAAGCCTGTTGAAGGCGGTGTTCTTCGACATGACGCTGGCCATCGATACCTACAGCGCGGCCCAGCACAAGGCGCTGGAAGACAGCGAGGCTCGCTTCGCACGCGCGCTACGCGGTGCCAACGATGGGCTGTGGGACTGGCATGTCGATCAGGATCGGCTTTACGTTTCGGAGCGCTGGGCCAGCATGCTCGGCCTCAGCCGCGATAGCATCGGCGAGAGCAGTTCCAGTTGGTTCGGTCGCGTGCACCCGGACGACCTGCCGGACTTTCGCCATGCCATCGATGCGCATCTACAAGGGCTGACATCGTCCGTTCACCATGAGTACCGCATCCGCAAGCACAACGGTGACTACATCTGGGTCCTCGTGCGAGGGGTCGCCGAAATGACGCCCCCTGGAGAGCTACGCATGGCCGGCTCGCAGTCCGATATCAGTGCACGCAAGGATGCCGAGCAGCGCCTCCAACATACCGCCCAGCACGACCCGTTGACCGGCCTGGCCAACCGCATCCGGCTTGACGAGCAGATGCAGAAGACCTTCAGGAAGCAGCGCAAGGGCGGTGACTACGAGGCGCTGCTGTTCATCGATCTCGACCGCTTCAAGCTGATCAACGATAGCCTCGGCCACAATGTCGGTGATCGCGTGCTGGTGGAAGTGGCAATGCGCTTGAAAGAGTCGCTGCGCCCTACTGACCAACTGTTCCGCTTCGGCGGCGACGAATTCATCGTCCTGCTTCACGACCTCACCTGCGACCGCGACGCCGAGCAGATATCCCAACGCATCCTCGACAACCTGCATCAACCGCTGCAAATGGACGGTCGTACCTTGGTAGTCAGCGCCAGCATCGGCATCGCGCCATTGCACGACAATGGCAAAGCCCTGGATGTCCTGCAGGCTGCCGACCTTGCCCTCTACCGAGCCAAGTCCGCCGGCAAGGCGCGCTTCGCCCACTACGACGAAACATTGCAAGACACCGCACAACAGCATCTGGAACTGGAGTCCGCGCTAGGCCAGGCACTGCAACATAACGAATTCGAGCTGTACTACCAACCGATCTATCGCCTGGACCAAGGGGCACCGCTGGTGACCGGGGTCGAAGCGCTGTTGCGGTGGCGCCACGGCGAACGTTTGATCTCGCCACTGGAGTTCATTCCTGCGCTGGAGGAATCGGGAGAGATCATCCGCGTCGGCGAATGGGTACTGCGCCAGGCCTGCCAACAGACCCGGGCCTGGCAACTGGCCGGGCATGAGCACCTGCGCTGCTCGGTGAACATCTCCAGCACCCAATTGCAACAAGCCGACTTCACCCTCCGGCTGATCGATATCCTGCAAGAAAGCGGCCTGCCTCCCGCCAGCCTGATCCTGGAGATCACCGAAAGCCAACTGATGCATGACGACATGGACACATTGGCCTGCCTGCATGAGTTGACCAGCCTTGGTGTCCTGCTGGCGCTGGATGACTTTGGCACGGGTTACTCCTCGCTTGGCTACCTCACGCGCTTTCCGCTGCACATCCTCAAGCTCGACAAGAGCTTCATCACCGGCGTTCCTCACGAGAACAAACAGCGCGCGATCAGCCAGGCGATCATCGTTCTCGGCCGTAGCCTTGGCCTGGAAGTAGTGGCCGAAGGCATCGAGAGTTCGGCACAACTCGAATTCGTGGTCGGTGAAGGCTGCCACTACGCACAAGGCTACTGGTTCAGCCGGCCACAACCCGCCGCCCAGATACAACACCTGCTCAGCACAGAAGACCGTTTCGAGGGAAGCGCAATTACGCGGCGCGTACCAGTCAGTTCAGGAGAAAAACAATGAAAAACAATCTTCCGGTCAGTGGTCGTGCCGTCGAATTCAGCGCAAACGCGAACATTCTTTCAACAACCAACCCCAAGGGCGCCATCACCTACGTCAATCCCGACTTCATCAACATCAGCGGGTTCAGTGAAGCGGAATTGCTCGGCGTCAATCACAACATAGTGCGCCACCCGGACATGCCGCCGGAAGCCTTTGCGCATATGTGGCAGACACTCAAGGATGGGCGCTCGTGGATGGGGCTGGTAAAAAACCGGTGCAAGAATGGTGACCACTATTGGGTCAGTGCCTACGTCACGCCGATGCAGCGCAATGGCGAAACAGTGGAATACCAATCGGTTCGCACGCTACCGGCCAAAGCACTGGTGCAAGCCGCTGAACATCTCTACGCACAGTTGCGTAGTGGTAAAAACACCAACTGCCTGCGTATGTCACGGCTGTCCGTCGGCATGCGCCTGGCACTTGTCAGCACTGGCGTGAACCTGCTGTGTTTTGCGGCCTTGGGCTTGCTGGGCGCGTTGTCCTGGAACCATGCCGCCCTCTCCATGATGCTATCGAGCTTGCTGCTCGGCGGCGTGTTGCGCTTCAGCCTGCGCCCCTTGGACGCCCTTGCCCGAAAAGCCAGGAATATCGCCAACAACCCTCTGAGCCAGATACTCTACAGTGGCCGCCGCGACCAATTTGGCCAGATCGATTTCACCCTGCAAATGCTCGAGGCCGAGACCCGGGCAATTGTCGGACGCATTGCCGATTCGTCCCGCCAGTTGAGCAAGGAAGCCGAAGAGCTCGTCTGCGCAGTGGACAACAACAATTGCGCGACCCTCCGCCAGCAGGGGGAAACTGCCCAGGTAGCCAGCGCCATAACGCAGATGGCCAGCAGTGTGCAGGAAGTGGCGCGCCACGCTCAGCTCACCGCCAGCGCCGCGAACCTGGCCAACCAGGAATCCGACCGCGGCCACCAACTGGTCGAGCAGACCCGCCAGCACATTGATAGCCTCGCCGGCGAGGTACAACAGACCAGCATGGTGATTCATCAACTGGAACAGCATGGCAATGAAATTGACCGCGTACTCGAGGTCATTCAAAGCATCGCCGAACAGACCAACCTGCTTGCCCTCAATGCGGCCATCGAGGCTGCCCGCGCCGGCGAGGCCGGCCGCGGTTTCGCAGTGGTCGCCGACGAGGTGCGCGGGCTGGCTTCGCGGACCCAGCAATCCACCGCGCACATCCAGGGCACCATCGATACCTTGCGACGCTCCACCGGGGATGCCGTACTTGCGATGCAGCGCAGCCACAGCAAGGCCGGCGTCAGTGTCGAGCAGGCACTGCTGGCCGCCCGGGCGCTGGACGGGATCACCCAGCGCGTCGATGAGATAAGCGGCATGAGTGTGCAGATCGCTGCCGCCGTAGAGGAACAAAGCGCGGTGGGTGACAGCATTCAGTGCAACCTGGCCGATATCAGTCAAACCACCCAGAAAAGCGTGCTTGCCAGCAACCAGAGTCGCACCACTGCCGCCCATGTCGCCAAGCTGGCCGAGCGCCTTCAACTGCTGTCGGCGCAACTTTGGGGGCGCCAGCGCAATGGGTGACGGGTACGCACCGTACTCCCAAGCCAACCCTCACAAGCCGGCCTGCGTGGTCGGCCCCAGCTTGGGCGACTTCTGCAACAACCCTCGTGGCAACTGGAAACCTTTGAAAGGCTCTTGCGTGATAGGGTTGAAGGCTTTCTGCGCGTTAAGCCTGTAGCGCATCACGCCATCGCCGGCCCTGAAGCTCAGGTCCACGCTGGTCGCCGTGCGACCGTTGAGCGAACCACGGCTGAGCAAGCGGAACATCGACCAGGGGCCACGGTACTCAAGGCTGCTGCTGTTTCCGTTCTGCCGGAGCAAGGTCAGGTTACTGCGCACCTGCTGCCCCAAGGTATTGGGCCAGACGATACCGGTGATCTGGCTTGGGCCATGGGTGTAGGGAATCAGTTGACCGTCCAGGTCCAGCAAGCTTGTACGCTGGTTGGCACTCAGGCCCAACGGCTCGATGCTGAACTGCACACTCAGGTTGCCGCGCTGATCGAAAAAGGTCTCACGGATACGATCTGCCCGCTCCAGTTGTTCGAGCACATCACTGCGGATCAGTGACTGCCCATGCTGGCCGGCCTGCAACGCTTCGAGGTTATCTTTCAGGAAGACCCTCAGGTATTGATCATGAAATTGCTGCAGCCGCCCCTTCGGCCCGAAGAAGGCTTCAAAGTCGTCCAGCGAAGCGTCGGGAGCTTTCACGACGAAGGGGTAGCGCCCTGCCAGGCGTTGCTGGAAGAAGCTGTAAACCTCGGCGTCCCAGCGTCGCTCCAATTCGCGCAGGGCTTCGACATTCAGCACTTGTGCTGTTTGATCGGCCATTTTTCTGACCTGGTGGTTGATCGGTTCCGGTAAGCCGGTGGCCACCCTCTGCAGGGTGCCGATGGGGTCTTGCCCGGTCATCGAGAATCGCTGATGCACGGCCTGGAGTGCGGCCTTGCCTCGGTCCGGGCTGTCCTGAACCGCTTTGGCATAGTCGTGCACGGCCGCGATGGCACCAAGCGTCTCATCGTAGTAGCTGGGTTTCTCACCGGTTGCCTGCAGCATGGCACTCAGCCCGGCAAAGGCCCGCTGAATCGCCCAGGCTTGTTGTTGATCAGGCCTGCCACTTGTTGGTCGCACCTCTTCCACCTCTCCAGGCGCCTGAGCGCCAAAGGCTGATGAAAGCGAAGTGTTGTCCCTCACTGTGTCCAACAACCGATGCAGGGGTGCTGCTGGCCCAGTCAACTGCTCCAGGATCGCGACGCCATGATCCAGGTCGCGGAAGTCGGCCACCGAGAAGGCGTTCAAGGCACGACGCCAACTGTCAATGAAATCGGCGCTGTACAGGTTCCGTAGCCGTTCGCCCAGCGCCTCCCGGTCGGCATCCGAGTAATCGAGCTGGTCGCGCTCTCCCAGTGCCCACTGGTCGATCATCGCCATATCTGCAAAGCGCTGGCTACGGGGCTCGAAGTACTCTTTGAAGCCCTTGGCGGTGAGCATTGGTGCTATCAGGACACCATCGCCCTGCTTGAGGCCGGGAGAGGCCTGATACACCACATCGAACGCTGGCCCCACCTGATGACGCAGGTCCAGGCCAGCATTCAACTGCTCGCCAGCCTGCTGTTTCAGGCTCGCGTAGACCCGCTCTGGCAACGGTACCTTGCGCAGCACCTGCTGCACCTGCGCCATACGCTGGCTGTACTGCGGAAGTTCGGTATCGGCATAGGCCAAGGCATACTTCAGGTGCCGCATGAGGTCGCGTTGCAATTGCCCCTGCCCGGGGAACTTCTGTTGCCACTGCCGGGCCATCCAGTCCTCGACCCATTCGGGGCGGCGGCTCTGGCGGTCCTCCAGCATTCGATAAACCCGAAGTGCAGCCATCTGCTGTTCGCTGCCCGGCGGCGCGGCGTCCATGGCATCGATCACACCGCTGGCCAAGGCTGGCAGGAAACGCCTGGAGAGCAGGCTCAGGTAGGCCTCATCGACGCGAGGGCCAATGGCGCGCCCCTGATACAAGCCAAGGTCGGAAACACCCGGCCACGCGGCACGATAGTTGCCAAACACCGACACGGCATCGCGTATCTGGTCCAGCGGCTCCAGCAGGTTGCGCCCGGTGGGGTCCAGACGCTGGTCCACTTCGTGATGACTGTACTCTCTACTCTTGGCAAGCACGTTGGCGGCCTTGGCGCCATTGATGTCAAAGTAGCGTTGCCAACTGGCGATAGCGACACAGAAGGCCAGCACGCCTACTGCAGAACCAACCCAGAGCAACCGACGTTTGTTGCGCGCTACCTTGATGTTGTCCCCGGCAAGGCCGGCCTCCTGGTAGATGACTCTCCGGAAGGCGTGCTGAATGAAGTAGACCAGCGCCTGCCCCTGCGCCTTGCCTTCACGCAGCGGAAACTCGGTCTTGTACGGCTGTGCCGCCTCACGCACGAACGCATTGAGCATGTCGCCCTGCTGCAAGACCGAAGACCAGTACACGCCACGTACCAAGGCAGGCGTGGTGAAGCGGTCACTTGCGAGGGTTTCCTTCAGGAAATCCAGCAGTATCGGACGCAGCCCGATCAACTGGGCATGCAACGAGAACAAGCGAACACGCAATGGCGCACCGCCCAATACATCGAGCCGATCCACTACCTGTTCAAACAATTGACTGATCAGCCGGTCGTAATGATCGCCATATTCATCCAGCCAGGCATCGAACGTGCCGACCGCATCCAGTTTGAAGGTGAAGCCCAGCATGTTTTCCCGCATGGCGGCGGGAAGCCCGGCGTACAGCTGATCGAAACCGTCCAGCAGATCGAATTTGGCCAGGACCACATACAGCGGCAGGCGCGAGCCCGACTGACTGCTCACTTCATACAGACGCGTGCGCAGCACATGCGCCAAGGCGACACGTTGCTCAGGCGTGCCATGCAATAGCGCAGGCAGGTCAACGACCAACAGCAAGCCGTTGAGTGCCCTCTGGCTTCGGTTACGCACCAACCAGCCCAGCATGTGTTCCCACAACCTGGCCGAGGTTGCGGGTGGTGCTTTCGACGTGTCCGACTCCTCGGCTGATGAACCTGCCAACGACTCCTGGCGGACGAAAGCGCCCGGCGGGTCGATGATCACCGCATCGTTACTGACCCACCAGCCTATCGGATAAGCCAGCACCTGCGCTTGCCTGCCTCGCGCTTGTGCCTTGTCGATGCGGGTCAGGGAAAAACTCTGTTCGGTACGGTCGATGAAACTGGTCTTGCCGGCCTGCTGGTCCCCCACCACCAGATACCACGGCAGTCGGTACAAGGCACGCCTGCCACCCGCATTGTCCAGATAGCGTGCCAGCCCTTGGTCCAAGGCTTTCTCTTGTGCCTGGACGAACGGCAACACGTTGTCCAGTTCAGCTTCCACCGCCTGCTTGCGTTCGGCCTGCAAACGGCGAAAACGCCTGCGAAGCACCACAAGCCAGCAGAGTAGCGGCACTAATACAAGCGTCAGGCTGGCCAAACCGCGATGCGCCACGCTAGCCAGCGGCTGCTGCTCGTGCCAGACCCATTGCGGGCCAAGCCACCAGATTGCAACCAGCATCAATGCGGCCCCCAGCCCGAGCAGCAGCGGCATGGCCAGGCCGATACGGACCACCAAGGGCAAGCCCCAACGTTTAAGATGCTTCCACAGTTGATTCATCGTGACTCCCGTTCCTTGTTCCAATCAACCCGCGAGGGACAGTGCACGCGTGCTGCTGAAGGCGTTGAAACACCTCAGGCTCCCAGGCGCTGGCGGTGCTTTCCTGCATCGTTCGGGCAACGCCTGCGCACAAGTCCTGGGCCAGCCAGGACACGCCCCGAGCAGCCAGCAGATCAGCCGCGATCATGGTGGTATGGCAGCGCTCACGCAGGCTGCGGAAGTCCACCTGCATGCCCTGCAGCCTGAGCAACACCGCTTCTACGCCACTCGTTTCCAGTTGGCAGGCCAGTTCCTCTCGCAACGTGGCGAATTCCTGAGAGGCTGCGCCCGAATCGGATTGCCCTTGCGCCCCCCTGAGCCACGCCAGGCATTGGTCATCGACAAATACCTTGCCGTCGCTGAAGCACAACTGCTGCAGCGCGGGCATGCGCTGCACGAACCGCGCGGTCGCAGCGCGAATGGCCTCAGCTACCTCGCCCATCGCCAGCCGCGTGGCAGCACTCGCTGCCAGAAAACTGCCGCGAATCCAGTAGGGGCAAGCCGTCACGCTCTTTTCGATCCGCTGGAGCAGTGCCGCGTCGATTGCAGTAGCGGCAATGGCATCTTCATAGTCACCGGCAATGTCCTGCGGCACCGCCATCAGCTCCGTGCGGTTGCCTTGCCTGGTTTGAGGCGGCGCCTGGATGTGTGCCCACAAGCCGAACCGACGCAACTGGTAGCCAGCAGGATCGTACGGGTCCTGTTGATTGATCAGCTCGGCCATGGTCAGCATGGCCCTTCGTGATTCCCGCTCGTTGCCCAACGACACACGGGGAGTCGGCGTGGCGATGACCTCGGCCAGTGGCGCAGCCTTGATGCCCTTTGCAGGGGGCTTGTCCGTGGCAGGCTCGGCACGGCCGTTTGAAAGTTCGGTGTGCTTGCTTAGCAGGCGCTCCAGTTCGCCAAGGGCCGCTTCATCGAGCTGCGCTGCTTCCCGCTGCTGGTGCAGACGTTGCAGCGCGCCCTGAGCCGCCGCGGCGTGCGCGGGGCTGAACGTGAAGCGGTCCAGGCGCGGCAACGCCACGAGCAGACGGTTGAGCATCAGGCCAACCAGCTTGCGCTTGCCGAGGAACCCTTTGGGGCCCGGTTTCGGGTATGCACTTTCCCAATAGGCTTCGACCATGCCGGCCAGCAGTGCGAGGGTAAAAACCCAGCGCTCCCAGCATTGGCTGCGCAGCCAGGCGACACCGAGATGGGCGACGATGCGCAGGTGCTTGCACTCCTGGCCCAGGTACTGGCGGGACGCTTCTTCGATATACGCCCAGTCGATGGACGGCTCCTGCAACCCACCCAGCTTGACCATTTCCTGGTCGATGGCCTGGTAGGTTTCGTTCTCCACGTCGAACAGCCCGGCAGGGTTCTGCGCGTCGATGGGGGCAAGCAACCGGGCAATTTCCTCTGCGGTGACCTCTGCTACCAGCGACATGCCTTGCGCGCCTCATCGATGAGTGGGTCCAGCCCCTGAGCGTCGAAAACCAGCCCATCGACGGCCGGGTTGTCGCTCTCGACCTGAATGCGATGGGCCCCGATCAGTGGCTTGATCTGCTCGATGCCCGGCAATCCCCTGCCAGCGTCAAGCACCTGACCGTTTTCCGTCACCTGCCAGGGTGTAGCGAGAGTGGAGCCACGCTCCCCCTGCAATCGCACCATCACCCGACCGGCATCGATGGGTTGTGCGGTAACCAGTTGCAACCTGGAAATGTTCTGCACACAACTGATCACCAGGTAGGGGTACGGTGCGACCGCAGCGATTGCGGGCGCTGAGATCATCAGCCCGTCATCCCCTTTTTCGAGGCGAAACGTCAGCTCCTCCGGCGGCCGCCCCGCCTCATGGGTCATCACACGACGCAGCGTGGGCGAATCCTGCTCCGGCGCGGACCATTGCAGTTTCGTCACATGCGCCGGCGTGCCAGCGGCCTGGTCGAAACAAGCCAGGCGCTCGACGTTGGAAACGATCCGCGGGCAGTCCCTGGTCTGGCTTGCCAAACTTGGCGCCAGGGAGAGCAACATCGAAAGCCCAACGCCATATGCATAGCGGACAATCATTGGTTTCACTCACTCATCAAATATGGCAACAGCGCTATCCGACTGATCAGTCACGCTTCTACAGCAGTCATCAAATATAACTACCGGATAGTGGAGCATCGAAACAAAACAAAGGCTAGTACAGACAAAACAATATTCACAACCAAATATTTCCTTACACTTTCACGCTCGACGCACAATATTTTTTCGGTGCATGGTTTTTTACACGCACATAGCGAGAAGCCAACTACGTTTAAATTTAAACACAACTTTGTAGGATGCTTCCTACATATATCAAAACTTCACGAAGGCTGACACCCATGAATAAACGCTCGGGCTCCGTTGCACCCAAAGAACGCATAAACATCAAGTACGTACCGGCCACCGACGGCGAACAAGCCGAGGTGGAGCTGCCACACAAGATGTTGGTACTAGGCGATTTCGGCTTGGATGATGCCCGCGCGCTGGAAGACCGTTCGATCATGCGAATCGACAAACACAGTTTCAACGATGTGTTGAGCGACGCCGATGTCAGCCTCGCCATGTCAGTGCCATCCATGCTCAGCACTGCCCCCGACGCAGAGCTGGCGGTCAACCTGCAGTTCAAGTCCATCAACGATTTCGGGCCAGACAGCATCGCCCGCCAGGTACCGGAGCTGAACAAGCTGCTGGAGCTCCGCGAGGCATTGGTCGCGCTGAAAGGCCCGCTGGGCAATGTGCCCACTTTCCGCAAGCAACTGCAGCACCTGCTGAATAACGAACAGGCGCGCAAACAACTGGCAGAAGAACTTGACCTGGTGCTCGAGGCGCCAAAAGAAGACTGAGACAACGGAGCGTCCCCATGCCAAAGCAAAACAGCACGACCGTCGCGGTTGAAACAACAACCGAAACACTGAGCAACGCCACCCTGCTCGATCAGATCATGGCAGAAACCAGGCTGGTGCCTACTCAAGAGGGCTATCAAGTCGCTCGCCAGGGTGTATCTGCTTTTATCGCCGAAATCCTTAAAAGCCATGACCCTGATCAACTCATCAACAAACATCGCGTCGACCAGATGATCGCTGAACTGGATCGGGTGCTCAGCAAGCAGATGGATGCCATCCTGCATCAACCCGAGTTCCAGCAACTTGAATCCGCGTGGCGCAGCCTCAAACTCTTGGTCGACCGAACCGACTTCCGCGAGAACATCAAGCTTGAAGTCTTGCATGTCAGCAAAGATGACTTGCTCGATGACTTCGAGAATGCCGCCGATATCACTTGCAGCGGCATCTACAAGCATGTTTACACCGCAGGTTATGGCCAATTTGGTGGTGAACCCGTTGCAGCGATTGTTGGCAACTACAGCTTCGGCCCATCTTCTCCCGATATAAAACTGCTGAGTTACATGGCCTCGGTCGGTGCCATGGCACACGCACCTTTTCTCGCTGCGCCCTCTCCTGAGTTCTTCAACCTGAGCAGCTTTGAAGAGCTGCCCAATCTGAAGGAGATCAAGGACATTTTCGCCGGCCCCCGGCATGCCAAGTGGCGTGCGTTCCGTGAAAGCGAGGATGCCCGTCATACCGGGCTGACCGGGCCGCGTTTCATGCTGCGCTCTGCCTATCACCCGCAAGAAAACCCGGTCCAGAGCTTCACCTACGACGAGGACATCGCCGGGCGGCATGACAACTATCTGTGGGGCAACTCCGCCTTCCTGCTGGCCAGCTGCATCAATGACAGCTTTGCCCGCTACCGCTGGTGCCCGAACATCATCGGCCCGCAGTCGGGTGGTGCCGTCGAGGACCTGCCGGTGCACCTGTACGAGTCCCTGGGTCAGCTGCAGGCCAAGATTCCGACCGAGGTCCTGATTTCCGACCGCAAGGAGTTCGAACTGGCCGAAGAAGGCTTCATTGCCCTCACCATGCGCAAGGACAGCGACAACGCCGCGTTCTTCTCGGCCAACTCGGTACAAAAACCGAAGAACTTCCCCAAGACCCCGGAAGGCCTGCAAGCGCAAACCAACTACAAGCTCGGCACCCAGTTGCCCTACCTGTTCATCGTCAACCGGCTGGCCCACTACATCAAAGTGCTGCAGCGCGAGCAGATCGGTAGCTGGAAAGAGCGCAAGGACCTTGAGTCCGAACTGAACAAATGGATCAGGCAGTACGTTGCCGACCAGGAGAACCCGTCAGCCGATGTGCGCAGCCGTCGCCCGTTGCGTGCTGCAAAGGTCGAGGTGTCGGACGTTGCCGGTGATCCGGGTTGGTATCAGGTCTCGCTCGCCGTGCGCCCGCACTTCAAGTACATGGGGGCGAATTTCGAGATCTCCCTGGTAGGTCGGCTTGATACCCAATGAGTGGTTTTTTCGACCGTTTGGTGACAGATCAACACGCAAACCGGGTGCCCTCCAGGCAAGAGAACGCTACCCAGAAGTTCGCCGCCATCAAGCGCCACCTGGAAACGCTGCTCAATGCTCGTCAGGGTTGCTCGCAAAGCAGCCCTGAGCTGGGCCTGAGTGACTTCAACGGGCACGACGCAAGCAGTGGCGACCTCCTGAAACAGGTGAGCGCGGACATCCGCCGCACCATTCAGCGCTTTGAGCCGCGTGTGCATGTGCGCGCGCTCAAGGCCGTACCCGATTGCCATGCCCCGCTGGAACTGCATTTCAGGCTGGACTGCCACGTGCAGGTCAACAACCACACGGAGCAGTTGCAACTGGAACTACTGGTCAATGGCCATAACCGCCACACCCGAGTGAGGTGACCTATGTCACTCAAGGATCGATTCAGCGAAGAGTTGCGTTACCTATATGAACTGGGGAACGACTTCGCCCAGGACAACCCACAACTTGCCCGCCTGCTAGGCAAGGGTGGCAGCGACCCGGATGTCGAGCGCCTGATGGAAGCCTTTGCGTTCCTCACGGCCAAACTGCGGCTCAAGCTGGAGGACGACCTGCCCGAGCTGACGCACCCCATGCTGCAGTTGCTGTGGCCCAACTACCTGCGGCCGCTGCCGAGCGCCACGATCATCCAGTTCACGCCGCGCAAGCAAGCGCTCAGCCAGTCGCAAACCATCGCCAAAGGCTCGCGGTTGTTTTCCAGCCCCGTGGATGGAGTGCCCTGCGAATTCCGCACCTGCACGGCAGTGGACATTCACCCGTTCGAGATCGAGTCGGTAAGCGCTACCCAGACACTTGACAGTTCGGTGGTTCGCATCGACCTGCAAAGCTTGGTCGAGCGGCCGTTGAACACCCTGGGCTGCGCCAGCTTCGACTTTCATCTGAGTGGTGATACCCAAACTGCCCGCACGCTGTACCTGTGGATCGCTCAATACCTCAAGCACGTCTCGGTGACAGTCAATGGTGAGGTACGCCGGCTGCCGGCCAGCAGCATCGTCTTCCCGGGTTTCAGCACGGACGAAGCACTGCTGCCTTACCCACAGAACGTCTTTGACGGTTACCGGATCCTGCAGGAGTACTTCATATTTCCCGAGCGTTTTCACTTCGTCAGCATGACCGGCCTGGAGAAAGTCTGGCCTGATCAAGCGGCTCAGTGTGTCGGCCTCGAATTTCACTTCACCCGGCAGTTACCTGATTCGCTGCGTGTCGGCAAAGCAGACTTCAGCCTGTTCTGCGCGCCGGCAGTGAACCTGTTCGAGCACAGCGCCGAGCCCATCGACCTGTCCAGCCGGCCCGCCCAGGTCGAGCTTGTGCCCAGAGGCAAGGAGCGGCACGCCTATGAAATCTTCAGTGTCGATCGGGTCATCAGCACCCGCACCACGACTGACGGGAGTACCGGCGAACACCTGAGAACCTTCCGCCCCTTCGAGTCCTTCGCCCATGAGATCGAGCATGTGCAGGGGCGTACAGCGTTGTACTACCGCTACACACTCGAGGACTCCCTGCGCGGCGATGGCGTCACCCATCGCATCGCTTTCGTGCGCGCCGATGCCAACGCCTACATCGGCGAACTGGAAACAGCGTCCATCGACCTGACCTGCACCAACCGCGACCTGCCGCTGGCGTTGGGTATCGATGACATCAACGTGCTCACCGAGATCACGCCGCCCCTGGCCACCTATACCAACATCCGTACACCCACCCGCCCGTACAGGCCGGTGCTGGACGGCCAGTTGCAATGGGCCCTGATTTCCAACATGTCGCTCAACTACCTGTCGCTGCTCTCGGCCGAGCCGCTCAAAGCGGTCATCCGCGCTTACGACTTCGCGGCCTTGCACGACATCCAGCAGACACGCACTACCCGCAAACGCCTCGATGGCATCCGCGAAGTGCAAACGGAACCGCTGGACTGGCTGATCAAGGGCCAGCCCATTCGTGGCTTGCGCACGCGGCTGAAGCTCGATCAAAGCGCATTCCTCTGCGAAGGCGACCTGTACCTGTTCGGTTGCGTGCTCGCGCACTTCTTCGCCCTGTACGCCAGCATCAATTCCTTCCACCAACTGGAAGTGATCAACACCACCAACAACGAGCACTACACATGGCCAATCCAGACCGGCAAACAACCGCTGATCTAGCCGACAAGCTGTTGGCCGAAGCACACCAGTACAACTTTTTCCAGTTGCTGGAGCGCCTGCACGGCTTGCACGGGGATGACCTGGAACCACGCTGGCCAGACCAGGCCACCCGGCTGAGGGTGCGGCTTGCCAGCGACCCACGGCTGAGTTTCCCGGTTTCCGACGTGTACAAGGTCGAACGCATGCCCGGGGAAGCTGACCGCTATCGCGTGTGCACCACCTTCATGGGTTTGCATGGCACCGACTCGCCGTTGCCCACCTATTACCTGGAGCAGGTGGCATACGAGCATGCACAGGGCATCGGCGTGCGGCCGGCGTTCTTCGATTTCTTCAACCACTACCTGCTCAGCCTGCTGCATCGCATCTGGCGCAAATATCGCTATTACATCCGCTTTCAGCCGGGAGCTACCGATGGGTTCTCCCAGTACATCTTTGCCCTGCTCGGGTTGAATGACAGGCAGTTGCGCGGGGACACGGCACTGCCGTGGAGCCGGCTGCTCAGTTTCGCCGGCGTCATTGCCAGCCGCAGCCGTGCGCCAGGCACGGTCGCCGGCATCATTGCCCATTGCTTCGACTTGAAGCAGGTACAGATTCGCGAGTTCGAAACCCGCTCGGTCCCCACAGCCGCCAAGCAACTGGTCAGCCTTGGCAGAAGCAACGGTGAGCTGGGCAGTACTTTCATGGTGGGCAGCCGCACGCGAACACGCAGCAGCAAGTTCACCATCGTGATCAGCGAACTCGACCCTGCACAGTTGCGCGACCTGCTGCCCAGCGGCATCAACTTCGGCCGGTTACGGGCATTGATCGACTTCCTGCTGCGTGATGGCCTGGCCTATGACCTGGAGCTGCGCCTGAAGCAGAACGCACTGCCTCCCTTCTGCCTGCACCGCAGCCTGGGTGCCTACCTGGGCTGGACCAGCTTCGTCGATGACCGTCACGGCCAGAGCAGCCCTGTCGTGCGGTTCCGGGGGCGCTCATGAGCACTTTGACCTTGAGCATCACCAACCTGGATCAGTTGCAGCACAACGTCACTGCCCGACATCAGTTCGACCGCGCAGGCGGCACCATCGGCAGCGCGAAAGCCACCTGGCAGATCAACGATCGTGAGCAGACCATTGCACCGATCCATTGCGAGATCCGCTGGATCGAGGGCAGCTTCTGCATCATCGATCGCTGCCAGCGTACCTACCTGAACGACAGCCTCCACAGCCTGGGGTCGCTTACCGCCAGGCGGCTGCTCGAGGGTGACCAGTTGCGCATTGGCGCCTATCGACTGAAGGCCCAGCTTTCGCAGGCCGATGCACGCTCACTGGAGGACCTGTTCAGCCCTGAACAACGAACCCTCGATCACTGGTTGCTGGCTGTTCCACCCAAGACTTGCCATGCCGCTGCAGCCGCTCCCCAGGCTGTAGCAGACATCTGCTCGGCATTCGAACCGGGCATGGGCAACGACCCATTGGCGGCACTGGACACAGAGGCAGCACCAGCGCAGCAGAGCCCACTGGAACGTTTGATTGCAGGAGACCGCCCATGATGCGTCCAACATTCATGGCCGGCCTGCTGACGGCGTTGATCGGGCTCTCGGGTTGCACGTCCCTGAGCAAGATTGGCCAGGTGGTGATGGACCCCTCATTACCCGTCGGACCGCCCGGGGAGCACCCCACCCAGGTCGCGTTCAGCATCAACGCCAGCCCAACGCTCAATGGCAACCCGAACAGCCTTGAGGTGGCGCCCGAGCTCGGGCCGGTTGTGGAGCCCAGCCCTTACGCGGTCAGCCTGAGTGCAGGCGACCCCTACGTGCTGACCGAGAAAGTCGGGGCCCTGTTCGAGTACCTGCTGGAACAATTCCCAGCCATGTCGCCCGTCGATTCGCCAGTTGACGATGGCGAGGATCCTGCGCGCTCCCCCATGGAAGAAAGTACCCCGGGTAGCTACGACGACCCTACCGTGGTGCTGACCTTGCCGCGCACCACCACCATGGCCGCCGAGCCCGTCGCTACGCCCATGGCCGTGAAGATCCTGCAACTGCGCGACGACTCTCTCTTGCGCAACAGTGTTTACGAATTGCTGGACAAGGACCCTGCCGAGGCGCTGCGCAGCACCTACATACGCGATGACGATTACCTGCTGCGCCCTGGGCAGTTCAAGTTCATCCCCTTTGCGCCCATCGAGCCCGAAACGCGCTTCGTCGCGGTGATCGCCGACTACCGGAACCAGGAAAACGCCACCTGGAGCCAAGTGCTGCGCATTCCGCCCCGCGGGCACCAGATCATCCTGTCGGTGTTGCTCAACGACACGCAGCTCCTGCTCAAGGAGGAAGACTGATGGCGCCTGTAACGCTGCCCTTCCCGCTCAATCACGCTGACACGGAGCGCTCATGAGTTCACGTAACCCCGTCTTGTGGCCTGAAGGCCTGTTCGTCAAACCGCAGCACTTCCAGCAAGCTGCCCGTGCCGCCGAAGCGGCTTTGCATCAACGTCTTGGCAGCCTGAACGCCGCCTTCTATGGCTTCAGCGAGCTGCAGTTGAACGATGAGTACCTGAGCCTGGGCAAGGTCGCCATCACCCGTGCGCGGGGCATCATGCCGGACGGCACGGTGTTCGATATCCCTGCAGACATGCCACCACCGCCACCGCTGGAAATCGAAGACGACGGCGCGAAAGACAGCGAGATCTACCTGTGCCTGCCGCTGCGCACCGAAGGTGGCCGTGAGGTGAGCTGGCCCGATAACCCCGCCAACTTCCGTTACAGCGCCCAGGCCCAGGAAATCAAGGACACGCACAGCGCCGACGGTGACCTGGTGCAGATTGACCTGGCGGTACCCAACCTGCAGCTCAAACGCAAGGCCGACGACAGCAGCGCCTACACCCGCCTGGCCGTGACGCGCATTCTGGAACGGCGCCCCGATGGCAGCCTGCAACTGGATGAAGGCTTCTATCCCACCAGCGTTTCAGTGCGCGCCGTACCTGCGCTGCAACGGTATCTGGAAGAAATCACCAACTCCCTGCGCGAACGTGCGCGCAACCTCGCCGCCCGCATTGGCGCCTCAGGGCAGTCCGGCATCGCCGACATTCGCGACTTCAACCTGCTGCAGGCCATGAACCGCTGGTGGCCATGCTTCCAGCATCTGGCCAGGCAAGGGCAGACCCATCCCGAACAGTTGTACCTGTGCATGAGCCAGGCCTGTGGCGAGTTCGTGACGTTTACCGACGAGAGCCGGCTGCCGCAGGAATACCCCGCCTATCACCATACCGCGCTGCGCACCTCCTTCAAGCCGCTGGAGGACACGCTACGCCGGGCACTGAGCACGGTGCTGCAACCCCGCGCCGTTTCGCTGCCGCTGGAGACGCTGGAGTACGGCTTGCTGACAACCACGCTGGAGGATCGCCGCCTGATCGACGAGGCCGACTTCATTCTGGCAGTGCGAGCCCACATGCCGCCTCAGACATTGCGTCGGATGTTCGTGCAGAAGGCAAAGGTCGTCTCGCTGGAGTCGTTGAACGAGGTAGTGCCGCTGCAGCTTCCAGGTATTCCATTGGTGCCGCTGCCCGTGGCTCCTCGGGATCTGCCCTTCCATGCAGGCTTCACCTACTTCGAGCTGGACCGTCGCTCCCCGGCTTGGGCGGGCATGGAGGCATCCAGTGGCTTCGGTATCCACGTCGCGGGGGAATTCCCGGGGTTGGAACTTCAGTTCTGGGCGATCAGGAGTGAATGAAATGAAACAAGAAAACAGCCCCCCAACTGATACCGAACAGGTCGAAAGCGAGCAACTGCACGCGATGCTCGATGCGTCATTGTCCAACGACTCACCCGCACCGACAGCAGCTGATGGCGCTGAGCGAAAGCCGAAGGCAGAGCCAGTGTATGAAGGCTACCCGGCAGACCCGGACTTCCAGCTACGTGGCGGCTACGACAACCTGATGCTGGATGCAGCCGCGCCGCTGTTCGGCCTGGTGATACGCCTGCGCACACTGGATGCGCTGCCCAACATCAAGGAGGTGCACCAGCAGGTGCGCAACCAGATCGAAAACGTGCGGGAAGAGATGCGCCAGCACGGCTACGAGCCCGCTCAGTTGCTGGCGTACTCATACGGTCTTTGCCTTTTCATCGATGAGGCTGTCATGGACAGGCCTTGGGGTAAAACCAGCTGCTGGAGCCAGGAGCCCCTGCTCAGCATCTTCCACGACGAAACCTGGGGTGGAGAGAAAGTCTTCACCGTACTGTCGCGCCTCATGCAGGAACCCAAACGTTATCAGGACGCGCTGGAATTCATGTACTTCGCGCTGTGCCTCGGTTTGAAAGGCAAATACGCCATAGCCCCGAAGGGCGAAGAATCCCTCAACGCACTGATACACCAACTCCACGGGATTATCCGCGAGCTGCGAGGCCCGACACCGGAGACCGTTTGCGATCCCTACACCAACGTCGCCCCGCGCAACTTCCGCATGAACCGGCAATGGCCGTGGTGGAGCCCGCTGGTCATTTCCGCCCTCGCCATGGCGGTGGCCTACGGCATCTACAGCTACCGCCTGCACCTCATTACCACCGAGGTGCTGGAGTCGCTGAACGGCATCTTGCAGCAGTAGCGAGCCCACACACGGCTCAACTGACTTTAAGGAATTAGCGAAGCGTTTGCTTCGTTGACAAGCCCATCGTTCCCGATGGCCACGCCACCCTGGGTGCGCGTGTTTATATCCACATGGACGCAGGAGAAACTGCCATGCCAACACCCGCTTACATCAAGATCGAAGGCCAAACCCAAGGCAACATCACAGCTGGTGCATATACCGCTGACTCCGTCGGCAATGGTTACCAGCAAGGCCACGAAGATCAAATCCTGGTTCAGGAGATCAAGCATGAAGTGACCACGCCCACTGATCCACAGAATGGTCAACCCAGCGGTCAACGCGTACACAAGCCGTTCAAGTTCACCAGTTCGCTCAACAAGGCCACGCCACTGCTGTATCAAGCGTTGGTCACAGGCGAAATGCTGCCGATGGTCGAAGTCAATTGGTACCGCACCTCGACGGAAGGCAAACAAGAGCACTTCTTCTCCACAACGCTTGAAGACGCAACCATCGTCAGCATCAACACCGTCCTCCCCCACGCTCAAGACAAGGTAAACGAGAACTACACGCAGCTGGTCGAGGTTGCAATGACCTATCGGAAGATCGTCTGGGAGCACACCGTAGCCGGTACCGGTGGCTCTGATGATTGGCGAGCACCAGTCGCCTGATATTCATGAATGCTCCGGGCGGGTTTACCTGCCCGGACTTTGTGTCACCTCAGACGGCGGACAAGGATTGCTTATGCCTAGCCAATCTGACTTGCGTTACAGCTTCCAGCCGCTGGTTGGAAAAGCTGAATTCGAAGTGGTGTCGTTCGAACTCCGAGAGGGGATCAGCATGCCCTTCGAGCTGGAGCTGAAACTCATCAGCTTCGAAAACGATATCGACTTCGGCCACCTGCTCGACAAGCCCGTACTTTTTACCATCTGGAACGGCGAACGCCCGGTGCGTTACGTGCACGGCCTGGTCAGCCGATTCAGCCAGGCTGAAAGCGGCTTCTACCGCACCTACTATCACGCGCTGGTCGAGCCCCAGCTGGCCCGTGCCGACCTGCGCTCGAACTGGCGCATCTTCCAGCAAAAGACTGTCCCGCAAATTCTTGAGCTGATGCTCCAGCGCCAGGGCATCAACCAGTACGAACTGCGTGCCAGCATGGACCATCAGGTACGCGAGTTCTGCGTTCAGGCCGGTGAGACGGACCTGGCGTTCATCGCCCGCCTGGCTGCTGAAGAAGGCTTCGTCTACCGCTTTGCGCACAGTGAAAAGCTGCACAAGCTGATCATTACCGATCGGCTGCAATCATTCGGGCTGATCAGCCATGGGGCCATCAAGGCCGAGGATGACGACGAGGGCTTTTTTGATGCCGACGAGCCTGTAGACCCTGACAGCGTGCTGTACCAAGCCACCGGCGGTGGCGATCAAGCCATGCCGTGCCTTCGCCGCTTGCGCTACAGCGAGCAGGTGCGCACCGCTCGCCAGGTTCAGCGCGACTACACCTTTACCAACCCGGCCTACCGCCAGGAACACAGAGCTGCCGGGCCCTTCCTGGAGCATCAGTCCAAAGAGTACGAATTCTTCGATTACCCAGGCCGTTACAAACGCGATGCCGTGGGCAAGCCGTTCACTGAAAACCGCATCACTGCGCTGCGCCACGATGTCCGTATTGCCGAGGTTGAGGGTGACGATGTTCGCCTGCAACCGGGCCTGAGTTTCACCCTGACTGGCCACCCACGTGACGACCTCAACGCGCATTGGCGGGTGAACACGGTTACCCACAAAGGCAAACAATTCACCAGCCTGCAGGAAGAAGCCGCCGGCGCCGATGTCAGCACGCACTACCAGCAGACCGCCGTGCTGGTCCCCGGCCGGACCGAATGGCGCCCTGCCCCACTATCAAAACCACGCGTTGACGGCCCGCACATGGCGACCGTGGTCGGCCCGAAGGGAGAAGAGATCTATTGCGATGAGTGGGGCCGGGTGAAGGTCAGCTTTCCCTGGGACCGTGAAAGCCAGAACAACGAGTTCAGCTCCTGCTGGGTACGTGTGTCGCAAGGCTGGGCCGGTGGCAGCTGGGGCGCGATGGCGATCCCGCGC
Organism: Pseudomonas sp. XP1; assembly: GCF_053557675.1. NCBI lineage: Bacteria > Pseudomonadati > Pseudomonadota > Gammaproteobacteria > Pseudomonadales > Pseudomonadaceae > Pseudomonas > Pseudomonas sp. XP1. The sequence continues at coordinate 38,613 of NZ_JBNRIJ010000013.1, forward strand.
ATCGGCCAGGACGTGATCATCCAGTACGTCAATGGCGACCCCGACCAGCCGATGATTACCGGGCGTACCTACTGTGGTGATCAGCTCCCGCCCTACGACCTGCCCGATCACAAGACCCGCATGACCATCAAGAGCCAGACCCACAAGGGCGATGGTTTCAATGAATTGCGCTTTGAGGACGAACTGGGCAAGGAAGAGGTGTTCATCCATGCCCAGAAGGACCAGAACACCCAGGTCAACAACAACCAGTCTCTCACCGTCGGTGTTGATCGCACCCAGAGCATTGGCCAGGACGAGTCCGTTGCCATCGGCCGCAATCGCCTGCGCGTGGTGAAAGCCAATGACACCCTGAAAGTCGGCGGCGGCAAAAACGACCTCATCGCCGGCGACTACGAGATCGAAGCAGGCAACACCCTGCGCCTCAAGTGCGGCAAGACACTGATCGAGATGCAGGCCAACGGCACGCTCAATATCACCTGCGAGACCTTCAACCTCACCGGGCAACAGACCGGACAGATCAACACGCCCGCATCGAAGCTCGACCTCAACCCTGAGGGCGGAGCGGCAGGTGCCGCAGCGGATGGACGCGATAGCAGTGCACTGAAAGCCGATGTGGATGGGCATTTCAAGTAGCTGCTTGCACTTGCCCGTACGTAAAGACCTCCTGAAAGGACTCCCGCAATGACGGAATACCTGACTCACGACCTGATCCTCAATCTAGGCGAGGAAGCACCTGAAGACCTCACGCTCAACATGCTGCGCTTTCGTGCCCGAGACACCACGTTGGTAATGGCACGCAGCCCCGTCGCCAATGACAAGACCCTGGACCAAGCCATCGATGACCAACTGCGGATGCTGCGAAAAAAGTCCGGGGCAATGACCATCACACCCACGAAGATCGCGCGTTTGGGGGGCGGTGAACACTCCGTCGAAGCCCGCGAAATGGCCATTGAATTCAAGGTGGGGGACAAGCCCAATTTCCAGCTCCAGGCCGCCTGCATGATTCCAGGGCAGCACCGGCTGCTGGTGATCAACTACAGCAAGCCAAGCCCTTTGAGCAGCGACGACATCGAGCACTGGCGCGCAATCAAACAACAGCTCCGATTCACCTGACCCCTTCACCACCCAGGTCAACCTCATTCAGAACTTCTGGAGCTTGCAAGCCATGGCGCAGATCGTTCACGCCGCCCGCATGGGCGATGAAATCCTGCATCCGTCCCTGATCGCCGAAATGGTCAGTGCAGTTGCAGAGGCCGTCATTTATGCCGCAGCCACCGCCGCCGTGGCTGCCGCTATCAGCCTGGCCGTTGTCGGTACTGTCGCGACGGGGGGCGCAGCTGGCATCGCCATCGCCGCCGTTGCGGGGGTGGCGGTCGGTGCGATGAGCACCCTTTCGGTCGGTGAAGACCAGACTGTCGGCGATGCCATCTCCCGCTTTTGCGACAGCCTTGGCAACAGCGTGGATGCACCCGCCCCCTACGGAAAGATCGAAAGCGGGTCACACAACGTGTTCGTCAACAGCAAGCCCGCCGCTCGCGCAGCCGGTATTACAGGGCCGCCAGGTGGGGGAGCGGCCGACGCAGAGCAAGCAGAGCCTTCGATTCTGGAGAACGTGGGTTCCATGGCCATGGCGGCGGTGCCCTACCTGTTCCCCGTGGTGGGGCTGGGCATGGCGATACGCGACATCTTCAACCCGCCCGTCACCACGCCAAAGGACCCCGGCGCGGAATCCAAAGAGCAGGACAAGATTTCATGCAGCCGCCACCCGCCTCTGCCCGAAAACCATATTGCGCAAGGGTCGGACAAAGTCTTCATCAACGGCCAGCCTGCAGCGCGATCGGGTGACAAGACCACCTGCGATGCCACGATCGATGTGAATGAGAAGGTATCGCCGAATGTACGCATTGGCGGCGGAACGGCGACGGTTCGGGATATTCGCAATGGCAAGAGCAAGATTGCGATGTTTACCGGGATCATTGCGGGGATACTCATTTCACGACGTTTTGGGCGCATCAAAGGTTGCAAATTGGGCAACCCCGTTGCGGTCGCCACGGGTAGCAAGTTCCAGGACGGTCCAGAGGATGTTGATTTCAACTTACCTGGCTTGCTGGGAATCCAATGGGCTCGTAGTTACGACAGTAGAGACTTACGCACTGGCGGCCTGTTCGGAAAGGGCTGGAGTGTTCCTTATGAAGTTGAACTGGTCCGCGTCCCGCATCCTGACGGCGGCGAGTTGTGGATTTACGTCGATGAAGAAGGCAATCGCCTGGAACTCGGGCGCCTGCGCGCCGGCGATGCCTTTGTCAGTGTTGTGGACGGCTTGGCTTTCTTCCAGTTGGAGGATGGCCAAACAGTTGTCGAGGACATTCATGAGGGACGCTACAAGGTTTTTGATGTCGACCCGCACGAGCCCAGTCGTTCAAGACTCATCAGGCTGAGCGACCGCAATCTCAATTACGTAGATGTGCTTTACGACAAACAAGGTCGCCTGCAAGCACTCTATGACAAGTACGGCCAGACGGTTGTCCAGCTTCACTATGATGCTGCGCATACAAGGCGCGTATGCAAGGTGTCGCGGCTCTTCCTGTCAAACAACGGTGAGCCCGCTATCGAGCGGAACGAGCTGCTGGTCAGCTACAGCTATACCGACAGAGGGCAGTTGCAGGAAGTCCTGGATGCGACAGGTCAGGTGGTGCGCCGCTTCAGCTATACCGAAGAGGGCTATCTGAAGCGCCACCAATTGGCTAGCGGCGCCGTCCGCGAGTACGAGTGGGAGCGCTACACCATCCCTGAAAAACGCCCTTTGCCTGTAAGAGCAAATGGCACACCCTATCGCCTGCCACCTTTGCTTGAGCCGCAACCTGACCACGAATGGCGGGTGGTTCGCCACTGGGGTAGCGATGGGGAGGAGTACAAGTTCGAGTACAACCTCGAAGAAGGCGAAACCCTCGTAACAGACGGACTGGGACGTATAGACCGCTATTTCTGGGGCCCGCTATACGACGTTTACAAGCATGTCGATGCACTTGGGAACTGCTGGCAAGCAGAGATCGTCGCCGGCCAGTTGGTCAAACGAACTGATCCACAGGGCGGCGAGTGGGAATACAGCTATGACGATATCGGGCGTCTGATCGAGACACGTGACCCGCTTGGGCGAAGCGAACGCATAAGCTATCTGCGCCACTGGGCCTTGCCCGTTCAGGTCACAGACGGAGCAGGACGTACCCGGCGCTACGGCTACGATGCTCATGGCAATTTACTGTGGGAACAGGACCCACTGGGCCGGAGCACACAGTATCAATACAACCCGGAAGGTCGTGTTACCCGCGTCACCGATGCCCTCGAAAAGACCAAGCACCTGGGTTGGAACACCCGTGGCCAGTTGCTCAGCTATCGCGACTGCAGCAACAACCAGACGCTGTACCACTACGACTTGCATGGCCGCCTGAGCGAAAGCATCAATGCCCGCGGAGAGCAGACCCACTTCCGCTATGACGCTCGCGGCTATCTCATAGAAAGCGAACGACCCGATGGTCGTATCGACCGCTACGAAGTTGATACCGCCGGCCAGCTGACGCGCTACATCGATCCCGCGCAAAAGATCTTGCAGTTTCGCTATGACCGCAGCGGCCGCCTGGTAAAACGCACCGATGCCATGGGGTACAGCGTGAAGTTTCGCTACGACGCCTATGGTCGCCTGCTGCAACTCACCAACGAGAATGAAGAGTCCTACACGTTTGGCTGGGACAAACTTGACCGCCTGGTGGCACAACAAGATCTGGATGGAAGTGGCCGGATATACGAGTACGACACACTCGACGGTGTCACCAGCCTAACCCATGTCCCCTCTTCATACGAACAGCCACCCCTCTCCGACAACGCCCCGCCGACACGGGCCACTTCGATTCGCCATGATTTCCAACGTGATGCCGTTGGCCGCCTGCTGAGCAAACGCACCGAGGATGGCATCACCGACTACAGCTATGACCCCGCCGACAACCTGTTGTCCATCACGTTCACGGACAACCAGGGTGAGCAACAGCAGCTTGATTACACCTATGACGCGAACGGGCAGTTGCTCAGCGAAACCAACAGTGCCGGGCTGCTGCAATACCGCTATGACGAACTGGGCAATCTGCAGACGTTGACACTGCCTGACCAGCGACAACTGAACTACCTGCACTACGGCAGTGGGCACCTTCATCAGATCAACCTGAACGGCCGGGTCATCAGTGACTTCGAGCGCGATGCGGTGCACGACGAAGTGCTACGTACTCAGGGAAGTCTCATCACTCGCACCCGCTATGACCAGAGCGGCCGTCTGGGTAGCAAGACCATCCACTATCGCGATGCCCCGGTTGAAATGCTGCCTTTACTTGAGAAGAGCTACCGCTACGATGCTAGTGACAACCTGATTGCTGAGATTCTGACCCAAACCCAGCGTCGTGGTGTTGCCGACGTTGCAACTGAAGACGCCGCACACCTTGAACAGATCATCGGCCATTTTCATCGCTCCCCACACACCGGCAAGAGTTACACCGGTAGCAACCGGTATGGCTACGATCCGAACGAGCAGTTGCAGAGTACTCAGCAGTCTCGCCCCAACTGGCAAGCGACACAGGTTGAGGATTTCAAATATGACAAGGCCGGCAACCTGTTCGACGGGCCGAAGCTCAACGGCCTGATCAAACACAACCGTGTACTGGTCTATCAGGACAAACGCTATCGCTATGATCGATTTGGGCGATTGTGCGAGAAAAGGATTGGGAGTAACTGGGTACAGTACTTCGAGTACGACGCTGAACAACGTCTGATTTGCGTAGACCAGTATCGCAGCGGTGAGCGCGAACGTGTTGTGTTTCGTTACGATCCACTGGGAAGACGAATCAGCAAGGAGGTTTACCAAGACGAACACTCTGAACCACGTCAACAGGTAGTGTTCTACTGGCAAGGGTTCCGCCTGCTGCAGGAGATACAAAGTGGTATGTACAGTCTTTTCATCTATGCCAACACGAACGGCTATGAGCCATTGGCGCGAATAGATGGAAGTCCTAGCCAAGAGGATATCCACTATTTTCACACCAACTTGGCAGGACTTCCTGAACAACTAACTGATAGCAATGGGGATATCACGTGGCGAAGTGACTATCATGGCTGGGGCAAGACACATGGCGAGTGGCACCGCTTAGCAGAAAGACGACAACAAAATCTTCGACATCAAGGCCAGTACGCAGATATTGAAATATCTTTTTATTACAATATTTTCAGACTCTACGACCCAGATCTTGGTCGCTTCACACAGCCGGATCCTATCGGGCTCATGGGTAACACCAATCTTTATCCATACCCACCGAATCCGACTACCTATACCGACCCACTTGGTCTGGACTGGAACTACGTCCTAGTCGACAGTAGTGGCCCATATTACCATGGGCGCGCATCTGATAAAGAAACCCTAAAGACCGTAGCGCGGCGCCATAGTAAGAACAAAGGTATCGATGGATACCGCTTCCAAGCTGGAGATACAATTCACCAGGTCACACCAGTCGGCACGAGAAGAGACATTGTCCGGGGGATAGAAGATATTGGTAGTCGCGAGAATGGCGTACTTGGCCGTGGAACAGGTAGAGTTAGAGGAAACGTGGATCCTGGCATCTCAGACAAAAACCGTAACCGTTCAGCATATCTTGCTCAAGCAGGGGCGTATTTAGAAAGCAAAGGGGTCACATCACCAACCAAACTTCCCTCTCTTAACAACATGGCTCACCCACACACCCCACCCACTCAGAAAATCCCAAGTATTTGCAAATAGCAGAGCACTCCATCATGAAAATCCCAGCCAGAACCAAAAAAGCGTTAAAGAATTACTCTATAGGTATAGACAGCCATGACGAAGATATCAGCATCTTGATTGAATCAGAGCTATACATCCCCCCAAAAACAATGTCTCACGACGAGTGCCTGAGGTGGCTTGACCATTCACTCAAATCAACATCCAAAAAACTTGTTACAGATCACTTCCTCTACGGGGTTCAAAACTTCAAACCTGAATACAGAGCCGCTTTTTCGGCCTTTTCAGTTGCATCAAAGTTACCACGCCACACTTACCAAGGACTCGACGTTTACTGCAAAACTTGCGGAGCCTTCGAGACTCAAACCATAGACCTGACACTTATCAACTGCTCCAGATACCTCTACGGCTCATTAAGAAGCATGACTCCTGCAGATCTAGCTCTCTATTTACAACTAGACACTAATCTACCAGCACCAAAAAAATTCACAAACGAGAGATTCATAGTTCTTTTAAGCGAACTAGCCATCTCTCCAATAAACGAGACTCCCACATCGCTACTTAAAAGACTAAGCAACAATAAGCACTTAAATTTTCCAAAAGAAGAAATCAGAGGCCTACTAGAAACTCTCGGATTTACCGGAATCTTGCAATCCCCTTTGCACCCAGGCTATATCTATGAATACACACCTCCCTTTTCAAAATCCGCAAAAACATCAAAATCTGATTGGCGATACCCCATTGACTTCTGGACAGGCACAAACGGAATTAATGACTCAGCTATAAAATTTTGGTTTTCCGAACAGCAAGATATCATGGACAAAATATAAAAACTCACAGCAATTGGAGTGAGCGAACAATAGAAACCAATATAGATGTATATCTATTGCTGCCGCTCCTGCCCTAGGGACTCTCCGATCAAGTCAGCACAACCAGAGCCATGGAACGCGGTGAAGGCATGGATATGATGAATGTCGAGCTGACCATTCACTAAGCGAAAAGGGCGATCAACAGACATCCAGCAGTATGTCTGTTGCCACCAAATAAAACCACTTGCCCACAGGAGAAAAACATGGAACTCCCTTTCGCAAAATTCCAAGCCCAATACACCAACATGCAAAGTGGTGCCATTAATAAAAATCCACTTTACGCAAAGGTTAAGACAAATGGGCAAGAAAAAGCTATTTACCCATAATGACATCATGCTCAACGACTCACTGCCAGGATTGAGCATTAACTCATTAAAACAGATATTCCCTAACAATTTCCCTGAAAGAGACAGCCTAATATCATTTTACTCCACCTATAATGGAGGATACCTTGATGGCGGCGCCTATATCTACAGAGAAGACATTTACACCTTAAAGCCAGACGACTACAACCTCCTAGAAATCGAAGCGTTCAACTTTATACCCGCGCACCCAAACCAGACACACTCAAGATTAATGTCGACAACAGAAAAACTAGACTTAAGAATAATTCATCACAAAGCTAACTCCTGCTTTCTTTCAAAAAACATCCCTTTCGCGGGTGACGCTGGCGACAACGACTTCTGGATTGACACAGCAACCGGAGTTATTAGATACACGAGATCAGAGCACCTATCCGATCCCTCGAGCGCAATACTTATCGCTCCCAATTTTCGCGCTTTCCTCGACGCCATAAGAGGATCGAGAAAACCATAATTATGTAAATATCACCATCTGCGTGGCGTTATAAACATTGACGGCGATTGCAGATAGATCTGCAACCACCGTCAAATCAATACTACTTTATGGTCAACCAAAGCAGGCGAACAACAGACATCTCAGCAGTATCTGTTGCCGCCGCTTCCGACCTAGGCGAGGAAGCACCTGAAGACCTGACGCTCAACATGCTGCGCTTTCGTGCTCGAGACACCACGTTGGTAATGGCGCGCAGCCCCGTCGGCAACGACAAGACTCTAGACCAAGCCATCGATGACCAACTGCGGATGCTGCGAAAAAAGTCCGGGGCAATGACCATCACACCCACGAAGATCGCACGTTTGGGGGAGGTGAGCACTCCGTCGAAGCTCGAGAAATGGCCATTGAATTCAAGGTGGGGGACAAGCCCAACTTCCAGCTCCAGGCCGCCTGCATGATTCTAGGTCAGCACCGGCTGCTGGTGATCAACTACAGCAAGTCAACATGCCACTCAACATCAATTAAGCCAGCAAGAACAAAAAAATAGGAGCTTGCCCATGAAAGAACTAAAAACCTGGAAGTGGGAAGATAAAGAGAGAACAATGCTGAGAAAAATCTCTGTTGGAGATATATTTTGCCTCACCAAAGACAACAGCAACTATCATTTCGGTAAAATCTTGTCAAAAATGATTGTAGGCCACGCAGTCGAAATATTAAATATCACTAAAGACAGCCCATCAATCACCCAGCAAGAACTTGAACAATCAGCCTTAGCAGGCCGACCGCTACTGCTAGATAGTTACGCTTTATTCGACAAGAAAATTGACAAAGGTGGCGACTGGAGAATAATTGGCCATCAAGAGATATCATCACCAGAATCCTATCGAAACTACTACTTCCTGTACGGAACACACAACAACTGGAAAAAAGTCAACATCCTCAATGAGGAAGTTGAAATATCAAATACAGAGGCCCTAACGCTCCCCTTGCTTAAAGCTCTTAGCAATCACAGATTCTGGGAAACAATAAACGAAGAACTAAAGCTAAACTGGTAAAACCATAATTTCACCAGCATAAGTGTACGCAACCGGACTTGTCGACCAATGAGATGTCCATGCAGTTCATGCACGAAGAACACCATGGACCTCATCGTCACATCGGCGGAGCACACGAGGCTACCTTGGTCGGCCCGAAGGGAGAAGAGATCTATTGCGATGAGTGGGGCCGAGTAAAGGTCAGCTTTCCCTGGTACCGTGAAAGCCAGAACAACGAGTCAGCTCCTGCCGGGTGCGGATATCCCAAGGCTAGGCCGGTAGCTGCTGGGGCTTGATGAGGAGCTCGGAGACCACACCCCACACCTCGTCCGAGTATTCGTAACGCTTTGCCATCACAGAATGCCTTTCCGTCGATGCCGGGGGACTCTGCAAAGTTTCAGCGTTCGAGGGGCGGTGATTGGGTTTCTTGGGATTTCGTACAAAGCCTGGAAAGGCCCGAATGCCATGGATCCTGATGGATCTGACTGAAACGAAAAAAGACGCCGAAGCGTCTTTTTTCAATGATTTACAGATTTCCATGGAACCCTGTAAATCTATATTTGGAGCGGGAAACGAGACTCGAACTCGCGACCCCGACCTTGGCAAGGTCGTGCTCTACCAACTGAGCTATTCCCGCGTCGTGATGGGTGCCATTCTAGCGATTTCTAAAACAGCGTCAACCCCTTGATTCAAAAAAACTTTTATTTCTGCTCAGAGCCTTCGCGCAGGTGCGGCCAGGCGGCCAGCAGGTAGTGCACCATCGACCACAGGGTCAGCCCCGCCGCCACCAGCAGCAGCGCGTAGCCGAGGATTACCCAGAAGGTCACCGCCGGCGGGTTGGCCAGCAGGATCACCAGCGCCAGCATCTGCGCCGCGGTTTTCCACTTGCCAAGGTTGGACACCGCTACATGCGCCCGGGCGCCCAGCTCGGCCATCCACTCGCGCAGCGCCGACACCACGATCTCGCGGCCGATGATCACCGCGGCCGGCAGGGTCAGCCAGAAGTTGGCATGGGTCTGCACCAGCAGCACCAGGGCCACCGCCACCATCAGCTTGTCGGCCACAGGGTCGAGGAAGGCACCGAACGGCGTGCTCTGCTGCAGGCGACGCGCCAGGTAGCCGTCCAGCCAGTCGGTGGCGGCGGCAACGGCGAACACACTGCTGGCGGCCATGTAGCTCCAGTGGTACGGCATATAGAACAGCAGTATGAAGATCGGGATGAGCAGGACGCGTAGAACGGTGAGCAGGTTTGGAATATTCATCGGTACGACTGGCCGCAAGTTGAGCCCGCATTCTACTCGCTATGCAGGCTGGCATAAATCGACTCGGCAAGCTTTTTACTGATGCCGGGTGCTTTGGCGATTTCATCGACACTGGCGCGGTTGAGCTCCTGCAGGCCGCCGAAATGTTTCAGCAGGTCGCGCCGGCGCTTGGGCCCTACCCCGGCCACATCCTCCAGGCTGGACACCCGGCGGGCCTTGCCACGGCGGGCGCGGTGGCCGGTGATGGCGAAACGGTGGGCCTCGTCGCGGATCTGCTGGATCAGGTGCAAGGCCGGTGAGTCGCCCTTGAGGGTGAACTCGTGGTGCACGTCGTTCAGGTACAGGGTTTCGAAACCGGCCTTGCGCGTCACGCCCTTGGCCACGCCAAGCAGGGTCAGGTCGCTGAAGCCCAGCTCCTGCATCACGTCACGGGCCATGTTCAGCTGGCCTTTGCCGCCGTCCACCAGCAACACGTCTGGCAGCTTGCCCTCGCCATCCTTGATGCGCCCGTAACGGCGGGTCAGGGCCTGGTGCATGGCGGCGTAGTCGTCACCAGCGGTGACGCCTTCGATGTTGAAGCGGCGGTAGTCGGACTTGAGCGGGCCTTCGGGGCCGAACACCACGCAGCTGGCCACGGTGGCTTCGCCGCTGGAATGGCTGATGTCGTAACACTCCAGGCGCTGCGGCACCTCGTCCAGGCCCAGCACCTCGGCCAAGGCCTCGAAACGTGCGGCCATGTGCTGGCGGTTGGCCAGGCGGGCATTGAGCGCCTGCTCGGCGTTGGTCACCGCCAGCTGCTGCCAGCGGGCGCGGGTACCGCGTACCCGGTGGCTGATGGTCAGCTCACGGCCGCGCAGGGTCTGCAGGGCTTCGCTGATGGCTGCGAAGTCTTCGTGCACCACGTTGACGATCAGTTCGCCCGGCAATTCGCGCTCGGCATTGCCCAGGTAGTACTGGGAGAGGAACGCGGCCATCACTTCGGCTACCTCCTCTTCGATGCCCACCTGCGGAAAGAAATTCTTGCTGCCCAGCACCCGCCCGCCACGCACACTGATCAGGTGCACGCAGGCGCCACCGGGGTTGACGAAGGCGGCGATAACGTCGACGTCGCCGCTGCCGCCTTCGATGTACTGCTGGTCCTGGACGCGGCGCAGCAAGGCGATCTGGTCACGCAACTCGGCGGCCTTCTCGAAATTGAGGGCCATGGCGGCCTTCTCCATCTCGGCATTGAGCTCATTGCCCAGTTGCTGGCTACGCCCTTCGAGGAACATCACCGAGTGGCGCACGTCCTCGGCATATTCCTCGGCGGTCACCAGGCCCGTGCAGGGCCCTTTGCAGCGCTTGATCTGGTATTGCAGGCATGGCCGGGTGCGGTTGGCGTAGTAGCTGTCTTCACACTGGCGCACCGAAAAGGCCTTTTGCAGCAGGCTGAGGCTTTCACGAATGGCCCCGGCGCTGGGGTACGGGCCAAAGTAGCGGCCCTTGGCCTTCTTCGCCCCACGGTGAATACCCAGCCGCGGGAACTCGCCGTCGGAAAGGAACACGTAGGGGTAGGATTTGTCGTCGCGCAGCAGGATGTTGTACGGCGGCCGCCATTCCTTGATCAGGTTCTGCTCCAGCAGCAGCGCCTCGGTTTCATTGGCGGTGATGGTGGTTTCGACCTGGGCGATGCGCGCCACCAGCGCGGCGGTCTTGGGAGCCAGGCCGGTCTTGCGAAAATAGCTGGCCAGGCGTTTCTTCAGGTTCTTGGCCTTGCCCACGTAAAGCAACCGGGCTTCGCCATCGAACATCCGGTAGACGCCCGGGCGACCACTGCAGGTCGCCAGGAATGCGCTGGCATCGAAAACTTGAGACATGAGGTTTACAGGCTTGCGTCGACCATACCGTGGCGAACGGCCAGCAAGGTCAGTTCGACGTCGCTGGTGACCGAGAGTTTTTCAAAGATCCGATAACGGTAAGTATTGACGGTCTTGGGCGAGAGGCACAACTTGTCGGAAATGATCTGCACTTTCTGGCAGCCGACGATCATCAGGGCAATCTGGATTTCCCGCTCCGACAAGGCATCGAACGGCGAGCCCTGTGGCTGGAATGGCTTCAGCGCCATCTGCTGGGCAATCTGCGGGCTGATGTAGCGCTGGCCGGCGAAGGCCAGGCGGATAGCCTGGACCATTTCGTCAAGGCCGGCGCCCTTGGTAAGGTAGCCAGCAGCGCCGGCCTGCAGCAGGCGCGTGGGGAACGGGTCTTCCTCGCACACGGTCACGGCAACCACCTTGATGTCCGGGTGGCTGCGCAGCAGCTTGCGGGTGGCCTCCAGGCCGCCGATGCCGGGCATTTTCACATCCATCAGCACCACATCCGGCTTCAGTTCACGGGCCAGCCTGAGTGCCGACTCGCCCGAATCGCCCTCACCCACCACCTGCAGGCCATCGATGTCGGCCAGCATGCGTGTAATACCGGTTCGTACCAGATCGTGATCGTCGACCACTAAGACCCTAATCAAGCACACACCTCGTCAGCAGGGCGATTGGATCCTGCCACCTTAACAAAATTTTTCACGGCGGACCTAACGCATTCCTTCCGTAAGAAACGCCTGACGTTAAACCGTAAGCGGCCTCACTGTCTGCCTGGATTTGTCGTTGTTGGTCAACCGCCGCAACAAATGCCAGAGTGCAGCCTGATCGTCGCACGACAACTGCCGGAAAGCCCCCAGCAAACAGGACTCATCGGCGCTCAGCCCCTCGAGCGGTACCGGGGTGCGGATACCGCTGAGCACATATAGCGCATCTACACCTCGGGTTGCCAATGCCGCCAGGTAATCAACCCGTGGCGTGCGTTCACCACTCTCGTATTTGCCCTGGGCATTGGGTTCGACCCCGCCGATATCGCCAAACACGCGTTGGGTCATCCCCAGACGTTCTCGCTCTTCCCTCAGCCGCGGACCGATTCCATTCATGGGGGTCTCCTTATCCCTGATCACAGTCATGTACGGCCTACCTACCTGCAGGCGGCCGTGAACGCCTGGGCACTATGCCGATGCTCACCAGTCGCGACAAGCCATCATTGAGCTATTAGTCGATCATGCGCTGCATGCGCACAAAGCATTCGTCCTCACCCATTTCGACGAAACCATGGCGCTGGTAGAGCACACGCGCCGGGTTGCTGCGAAACACCATCAGCCGCAGCAGCGGCAGGTGCCGCTGGCGGGCCCACAATGCCAGCTGCTCCAGCACCCAGCTGCCGACCCCACATCGACGGTGCTCGGGTAGCAGGTGCAACTCGCGGATGAACAGCGCCTGGCGGTCCTGGCTGAGGCTGCAGAAACCGAACACGGCGTCGCCTTCAGTCACCAGCCACTGCTCGCGCCAGCCCCAGGCTTCGTCGAAGGCTTCCTCTAGCCAAAGCAGGTCGTATTCGCGGTAGTACGGCAGCATGGCGCGGCGCGTGAGGTCACGGGCGAAGGTGCGGTGGGTGTCGTTGGCGGGGGTCAGTTTCAGGGACATCACATTTCGGACTCTTCGGTTTGCCAGGCCCGGCCCTATCGCCGGCAAGCCAGCTCCCACAGGTACAGCGATAGCCTTGAAGGCAGCGCCGTACCTGTGGAGCAACTGTCTTGTATTGCCTGTTTTGACCCTATCGCCGGCAAGCCAGCTCCCACAGGTACAGCGATAGTCTTGAAGGCAGCGCCGTACCTGTGGAGCAACTGTCTTGTGTTGCCTGTTTTGGCCCTATCGCCGGCAAGCCAGCTCCCACAGGTACAGCGATAGTCTTGAAGGCAGCGCCGTACCTGTGGGAGCTGGCTTGCCGGCGATAGGGCCAGCACAACGAATACCAATCATTGGGCGTAGCACACGGGCGAACTGCCGGGCCCACGCCGGTCCAGTTCATCCTCCAGCCATTCAGCCAACACCCGGGCATTGTTGTACTCGGTATCCTTGCCCGCATAAAGCAATGTCAGCGTGCCCTTTCCGGCCTGGTCCAGCAGCGGGTACCAATACTCGGGGTGGGCCGCCAGCTCTTGCTGGTAAAGCTGAGTGAAGCCGGCGAAATCCACTTCACCCTGGTGAAACGCCTTGCGCAACTCATCCGAGGGTGCAACTTCGCGCAACCACTGCCCGTGCAGGTCTTCCTTGCGCTTGTTGCGCGGCCACAGGCGATCGACCAGTACGCGCAGGCCGTCGTCCTGCTCAACCGCATCGTAGACACGCTTGCAGCGAATCATGGGTCTCTCCTGCCATTACCGTCCGTCTTGAGCCTAGATAAATCATTGATCGAGGTCACGGCCGGGTTACGAATTGTTTCTATGCTCAAGGCCTTCGGCACCCTTGCCCCACCCCGACCGGAGCCACCATGGCAACCCCCTCACTGGCCAGCTTGCCGCAACTGGCCCAACGCGATGCCCGCCCGCAACTTGCCCACAAGCCCGGGCGAGCCACCCTGGTGTTGTTCTTCGGCCTGCTGCTGGCCGGTATCGCCTACACCGCCTGGAGCCTGAAGCAGGATGTGACGGCCAGCGGCACGGTAATCACCACGGTCACGCCATTCCTGCTGCTGGGCCTGGCGTTGCTGATTGCCCTGGGCTTCGAGTTCGTCAATGGCTTCCACGACACCGCCAACGCGGTGGCCACCGTCATCTACACCCACTCGTTGCCGGCCCCCGTCGCCGTGGTCTGGTCCGGGCTGTGCAATTTCCTCGGCGTGCTGCTTTCCAGTGGCGCGGTGGCGTTCGGCATCATCGCCCTGCTGCCGGTGGAGCTGATTCTGCAGGTCGGCTCCTCGGCCGGTTTCGCCATGGTCTTCGCCCTGCTGCTGGCAGCGATCATCTGGAACCTCGGCACCTGGTGGCTGGGCCTGCCGGCATCATCCTCGCACACCCTGATCGGTTCGATCATCGGTGTGGGCGTGGCCAATGCCCTGATGCACGGGCGCGACGGTACCAGCGGCGTGGACTGGGCCCAGGCCAGCAAGGTCGGTTACGCCCTGCTGTTCTCGCCACTGATCGGCTTTGCCTGTGCCGCCCTGTTGCTGCTGGCCCTGCGCGCGCTGGTCAAGCGCAAGGCGCTGTACCAGGCGCCGGAAGGCCAGACACCACCACCGTGGTGGATTCGCGGTGTACTGATCCTGACCTGCACCGGGGTGTCCTTCGCCCACGGCTCCAACGACGGCCAGAAAGGCATGGGCCTGATCATGCTGATTCTGGTTGGCACCCTGCCGATGGCTTATGCATTGAACAAGACCATGCCCAATGAACAGGCCTTGCAGTTTTCCGCAGTCGCCGAGGTTACCCGCCAGGCACTGGTGCGCGACGCCCCGCAAGCAGCACCGGCCGACCCACGTCAGGTGCTGACTACGTTCATTGCCGAGCCCAAGGCCAACCCCCAACTGATACCGGCGCTGGCGGCACTGACCGGCATGATCGGCGAAGAGGTCAAAGGTTATGGCTCGCTCAAGCGGGTACCGGCAGAAGCCATGGCCAACGTGCGCAACGACATGTACCTGACCAGCGAAGCCATCCGCCTGATCGAGAAGAACCAGCTGGTGATGTTCGATGCAGACACGCGCAGTCAGGTGCTGCTATTCAAGACCCAGCTGGACGATGCCACCCGCTACATCCCGCTGTGGGTGAAAGTGGCCGTGGCCATCGCACTGGGGCTGGGCACCATGGTCGGCTGGCGGCGCATCGTGGTGACGGTAGGCGAGAAGATCGGCAAGACCCACCTCAGCTATGCCCAAGGGGCTTCGGCCGAAGTGGTGGCAATGTGCACCATTGGTGCGGCGGACATGTTCGGGCTGCCGGTGTCGACAACCCACGTGCTGAGTTCCGGGGTGGCCGGGACCATGGTGGCCAACGGGTCGGGGATACAGAAGCATACGCTGGTCAACCTGTTGATGGCCTGGGTGCTGACCCTGCCGGCAGCGATGCTGTTGGCCGGCAGCCTGTACTGGCTGCTGCACCACATCTTCTGAGCCTGAATACAGTTTCGCCTTCACTGGCCCTATCGCCGGCAAGCCAGCTCCCACAGGTTCACCACAGCATTCAAGCCCTGTGCAGTACCTGTGGGAGCCGGCTTGCCGGCGATAGGGCCCTTACAGCCAACCTCAACCTGGAATTTTCAGCCCGCGTTGCACGGCCGGCCGCTCGAGGAACGCCGCCAGCACCCGCTGCACTTCCTTGAACTGATCGAAGCCGACCAGGTCTCGGGCGTTGTAACGCTCAACCAGGTTACGCACCCACGGGAAGATCGCGATATCGGCAATGCTGTACTCGTCGACCATCCATTCCCGGCCGTTCAGATGCCGGTCCAGAACACCGAGCAGGCGCTTGGACTCGTTGACATAACGGTCCCGCGGGCGCTTGTCCTCGTATTCCTTGCCAGCGAAGAAATGGAAGAACCCGACCTGGCCGAACATCGGCCCGATGCCACCCATCTGGAACATCAGCCACTGCAAGGTCTGGTAACGCTGTGCCGGGTCCTGGCTGAGCAACTGGCCGCTCTTCTCCGCCAGGTACTGCAGGATCGCCCCCGACTCGAACAGCGGCAGCGGCTGGCCGCCCGGGCCATTGGGGTCGAGGATGGCGGGGATCTTGTTGTTGGCGCTGAGCGAGATGAACTCGGGGCTCAGCTGGTCATCGTTGTCGAAGCTGACCTTGTGCGGCTCATAGGCCAGGCCAATCTCTTCGAGCATGATCGACACCTTGACGCCGTTGGGCGTCGGCAGCGAGTAAAGCTGCAGGCGCTCGGGGTGTCTGGCGGGCCATTTGCGGGTAATGGGGAAAGCACTGAGATCGGTCATGATCAACCTTGCCTGGGGAATGAAGCTCTCACTCTAGAGACATCCCCGGCCGCTGACCATCACCGACCACTCATCAGCACTGGCACCTCACGCCTGGCCGTGGGCCTTGAGCTTGAGCTTTTCGGTATCGACGCGAACGAATACCGAGTCGGCAGTCACTGTCAGCACATCATCGGCCCAGACTTCGCAGATCACCCGGGTCTTGCGCCCGACTTCACCTTCCACACGCGCCTTGAGCAGCAGTTCGACGCCCATGGGCGTGGGCTTGAGGTAGTTCAGGCCAAGGCTGCCAGTGACGCAGTCGATGCGCGGCAGGCTGCCCGCTTCGCGACCTTCGTTGCGGTAGTGGTAAGCCATTGCCGTCCAGTTGGAGTGGCAGTCGACCAGCATCGCCAGCAACCCGCCGTAGACCAGCCCGGGCCAGCCGATGAAGGTACTGTCGGGCGCGTGCCGGCACACCAGGTGGATGCCGTCGGCGTCCCAGTGGCTTTGCAGGTGCAGGCCGCTGGGGTGGGAGCAACCGCAGCCGTAGCAAGTGCCGTCGGGTGCGGCGAGGGCCTGGAGGGAAAGGGAATGGTCGTTCATACGCTTCCTGTGCTTATTGATATGGGGGGCGCGCAACGCCCCCACATTAAAGCAGAAACATCAGGCCGCCTGGGCAACCACCCTGGCGCGCCGCTGGGTCAGCGAAACCAGCAGGATGAACGCGGTCACCCCGGCAGTCATCAGCGTCTCGTAGCGGTAGGCATCGCTGAACAGCATGTAGCCCAGCACCATGACGATTGTGCCGATCACCAGCCAGGTCAGCCACGGGAACAGCCACATCTTCAGCTCCAGCGGCCGCCCTTCACGCTCGGCACGGGCCCGCATGCGCAGCTGCGACACGGCAATCACCAGGTACACCAGCAAGGCGATGGCGCCGGTGGTGGACAGCAGGAAGCCGAATACCTTGCCCGGGAACACATAGTTGACAAAGCATCCGGCAAAGCCGGCCAGGGTCGAGAAGATGACCGCCACGGTCGGTACGCCAGAGCCGGAGATACGCTTGGTAACGCTCAGTGCCTGGCCGCGGGCACCCAGCGAATAGAGCATGCGCGACGCGGTGTACAGGCCCGAGTTCATGCAGCTGGTCACGGCCACCAGCACCACGATATCCACCAGCAGCTTGGCACCCGGCACGTTCAGCACTTCCAGCACGCGCTGGAACGACCCCACCGCTTTCAAGCCCGGGTCGTTCCACGCCACCAGCGACACCACCAGGAAGATCGACGCCAGGTAGAAGATGGCGATGCGGTACACCACCAGGTTGGTGGCGCGGCGGATCTTGTCTTTCGGGTTGGCGGTTTCGTCAGCCGCAATGGTGACGATTTCGGCGCCGAAGAACGAGAAGATGGTGATCAGCACGCCACCGAGCACAGTGCCGAAACCGTTGGGCATGAAGCCGCCGTTGTCCCACAACCGGCTGACCCCCGACACCTCGGCCAGCGGCCAGACGCCGAACACCGCCAGGCTGCAGACCACGATGAAGGCGATGATCGCCACCACCTTGACCAGTGCGAACCAGTACTCGAAGGCACCGAAGCTCTTCACGCTGATCAGGTTGGTACCCGACAGCACCAGCATGATCAGGAAGGCGAACAGCCACGACGGCACGCCAGGGAAGTAGGCATGCAGGATGTCGGCACCGGCAATGGCCTCGACCGGAATGATCAGTACCCAGAACCACCAGTACAGCCAGCCGATGGTAAAGCCCGCCCAAGGGCCGATGGCTTCGGAGGCATAGGTGGAAAACGAGCCACTGTTGGGGTTGGCGATGGCCATTTCGCCCAGCATGCGCATCACCAGCAGGACCAGCAGCCCGGTCATGGCGTAGGAGATGAGGATGGCCGGGCCAGCGGTGGCGATGGCGTTGGAGGAACCGATGAACAGGCCGGCGCCGATGATGCCGGCGATGGAGATCATGGATACCTGACGGGACGTCAGGCCGTGCTGCAGGGAGCGCTGTTTGTTGTTGTGTAGCGAAGCCATGAAGAACCCTCGAATGGGTCGGCCGCAGCAAGGCGGCTGAAGACTGGAGCAGAATTCTTATAAATTTCTGATGTTCGTTGTTGTTGTTTTGCAGATGCCGGAAGCGGGTACTGACCTCCTCTTCGCACGACCGGTTGTAATCGTTGATCCAGGTCAGTATTAATCTATAGGGCGGGGTCAACAAACGACCTTTTCGAAACACATGATTCCGTTATGGAATGAACTCCTTCCTTTTTTGCTCGGTATTTGCCCGTCATGTCCAAACGCCTGATGCCTTCGACCACCGCCCTTCAGTGCTTCGAAGCGGCCGCCCGCCACCTGAGTTTCACCCGCGCGGCCCAGGAACTGCACCTGACCCAGAGCGCCGTCAGCAAGCAGGTAGCGCAGCTCGAAGACATGCTGTCGCACTCGCTGTTCCAGCGCATTCGCCGGCGCCTGCACCTGACCCCGGCAGGCGCGCTGTACCTCACCGAAGTGAACAAGATCCTCACCCAGATCGACATTTCCAGCCGCTACATCCTCAGCTACGGCGACGAGACCGAAGTGCTGCGCATCGCCACACAGCCCACCTTCGGCGCACGCTGGCTGGTACCCCGGCTGAAGGGTTTTGGCGACCGCTACCCGCGCATTCACCTGGATATCCGCAACGAGCTGGAGCCGTTCGATCTGGTGCAGGCCAAGGCCGACATTGCGTTTTTCTTCGGCCAGGGCACCTGGCCCGGGGCAACCTGCATCGAGTTGTTCAGCGAGGAAGTGGTGCCGGTGTGCAGCCCGCAACTGCTGGCCAATTACCGTTTCGACAGTGCCCAGGCGCTGACCGAACACCGCCTGTTGCAGTGCGTGTCGCGCCCGGAGGCCTGGCACGAATGGTTCCTGGGGCTGGGGCTGCACAGCCAGAACAGCTACCACGGGCCCCGCTTCGACACGTTCTACCTGTGCATCCGCGCGGCCATTGCCGGCTGCGGCATCGCCCTGATTCCGCGCTACCTTGTGGCCGAAGAGCTGAGCGAGGGCAAGCTGGTGGTGGCCTGGGACCACCCGGTGGCGAGCAATGGCCGGCACTTCATCGCCCATGCCGAGCATGCGGCCGAAGTGCCCAAGGTCAGGGCCTTCGTGCAGTGGATTCGGGAGCGGGTGGCCGAGGGGGATTGATGCTGCCTGCATCGGCCTCTTCGCGGG
>NZ_JBNRIJ010000013.1:58536-60251 GCF_053557675.1 Pseudomonas sp. XP1
TTCGTTTGCGGAATAACCTGCCAACACGCTTGGATAATAAGAAATTCGAACAAAGGTCCGCGTGCCCATGAACCAGGAAAGTATCAGCCAGTCCATTGCCATCGTTCATCCGATCACACTTTCCCATGGCCGCAATGCCGAAGTCTGGGACACCGACGGCAAACGTTACATCGACTTCGTCGGCGGTATCGGTGTACTCAACCTGGGCCACTGCAACCCGGCCGTGGTCGAGGCGATCCAGACCCAGGCCGCTCGCCTGACCCACTACGCCTTCAACGCAGCCCCCCACGGCCCATACCTGGCGCTGATGGAACAACTGAGCCAATTCGTACCAGTCAGCTACCCATTGGCCGGCATGCTCACCAACAGTGGCGCGGAAGCTGCGGAAAACGCCCTGAAAGTGGCCCGTGGTGCCACCGGCAAACGCGCCATCATTGCCTTCGACGGCGGCTTCCACGGTCGCACCCTGGCCACCCTGAACCTCAACGGCAAGGTCGCCCCGTACAAGCAGCGGGTCGGTGAACTGCCGGGGCCGGTTTATCACCTGCCCTACCCCAGCGCCGACACTGGGGTTACCTGCGAACAGGCCCTCAAGGCCATGGACCGCCTGTTCAGCGTCGAGCTGGCAGTGGAGGACGTGGCGGCGTTCATCTTCGAGCCGGTGCAGGGCGAAGGCGGCTTCCTCGCCCTTGACCCAGCTTTCGCCCAGGCCCTGCGCCGCTTCTGCGACGAGCGCGGCATCCTGATCATCATCGACGAGATCCAGTCGGGCTTCGGCCGCACCGGCCAGCGCTTCGCCTTCCCGCGCTTAGGGCTCGAGCCCGACCTGCTGCTATTGGCCAAGAGCATTGCCGGCGGCATGCCGCTGGGTGCAGTGGTCGGGCGCAAGGAGTTGATGGCAGCGCTGCCCAAAGGCGGCCTGGGTGGCACCTACTCTGGCAACCCGATCGCCTGCGCAGCGGCCCTGGCCAGCCTGGCGCAGATGACCGACGAGAACGTCGCTACCTGGGGTGAGCGCCAGGAGCAGGCAATCGTGCGCCGCTTCGAGCACTGGAAGGCCTCGGGCCTGAGCCCGTTCATCGGCCGCCTGACCGGCGTCGGCGCCATGCGCGGGATCGAGTTCGTCAATGCCGACGGCAGCCCGGCACCGGCGCAACTGGCCAAGGTGATGGAAGCGGCGCGGGCCAAGGGCCTGTTGCTGATGCCGAGCGGCAAGGCGCGGCACATCATCCGCCTGCTGGCACCGCTGACCATCGAGGCGGAAGTGCTCGAGGAGGGCCTGGATATCCTCGAGCAGTGCCTGACCGAGCTGAACTGATACTTACAAGCCCAGTTCTGCCGGAGTGAGCATGTCGGACTCGAAGGCAATCCAGCCGCCTTCGAGCTCGGCGTGGCCGTTGACGATCGGGCCGTAGTAGGTCAGGCCGTTCTCCAGGGTCACGCAGATGTGTGTGGCGTTCTTTTCGGGGGCTGCGAGCGTACCGACGAAATGCACCTTCTTCAGCGTTTCGGTCACCGCTTCCAGGCCAACGCGCATGTTGGGGTTTTCCGAGGCCTCGGCGTCGCCGCCACGGTCTTCGGCGCTGACGGTGATGGTGGCGATGTACGGGTACTTGGTGCTCAAGCGGGGTTACCTCAGTGGGTGTGTAGGCGTATGGGCGCGTAGAGTACGGCAGGTGGTCTCTATTGTCTCTACTGGCCTCTTCGCGGGTAAA
>NZ_JBNRIJ010000013.1:60350-63057 GCF_053557675.1 Pseudomonas sp. XP1
GTGATCTGAAAGGCCCGATCTGTTAGGGTGCCCGCCGATGCATGCCACACCACACGAGGATACCGAGTGAGCGCCGAAGAACCCCTGATCGCCGACCTTTTCGAAGTCGACAAACGCCTGTCCCTCAAGCCCGTGGTGGACTTCAACAGCTACCTGCGCAACGCCTTCGGCGAAGGCGCGTGCCGTTGCCATCGCTGCACCGAAGGTGGCGACCAAGGCACCTACAGCCACGCCCACACCTTCACCTTCGACGGCAGCCAATGGCACCGCCGCTTTGCCAGCACCTCCGGCAGCGACGTCGCCCAGGCCCTGAAAAAGGCCTGGCTGTCATACACCAAGGCCGATCTCAACCTGGTCGGCGCACTGGACCTGGCCACCCTCAAGACCTTCACAGAGGCTGCCCTGCACGCGCGCCTGCTGGCCCTGCTGCCTGCCAGCGGCCTGGCCCGCGAAGTGGATGGCCAGTGGCTGCTGCAAGCCCAGGCCGACTGACGGCCCGGCGGTAAAGCAGGATTCTCCCGTTCTGCTACCGTGGGAGAATCCGTTCATCCGCAGGTAGTCCGCCATGGCCCGTACAACGCCCATCGAGCTGTACCGCAATATCGGTATCGTCGCCCACGTGGACGCCGGCAAGACCACGACCACCGAGCGGATCCTGTTCTACACCGGGGTCAATCACAAGATGGGCGAAGTGCACGATGGTGCCGCGACCATGGACTGGATGGCCCAGGAGCAGGAGCGCGGCATCACCATCACTTCGGCGGCAACCACTGCCTTCTGGCAGGGCTCGACCAAGCAGTTCGCCCACAAGTACCGCTTCAACATCATCGACACCCCGGGCCACGTCGACTTCACCATCGAGGTGGAACGCTCGCTGCGCGTGCTCGATGGCGCGGTGGTGGTGTTCAGCGGCGCGGACGGGGTCGAACCTCAGTCCGAGACCGTATGGCGCCAGGCCAACAAGTACCACGTGCCCCGCCTTGCCTACATCAACAAGATGGACCGCCAGGGCGCCGACTTCCTGCGCGTGGTCAGGCAGATCGATCAGCGCCTGGGCCACCACCCGGTGCCGATCCAGCTGGCGATCGGCAGCGAAGAGAACTTCATTGGCCAGATCGACCTGGTGAAGATGAAGGCGATCTACTGGAACGATGCCGACCAGGGCACCAGCTACCGCGAAGAAGACATCCCCGCCGAACTGCAGGCACTGGCCGACGAGTGGCGCGCGCACATGGTCGAGGCAGCGGCCGAGGCCGATGACGAACTGCTCACCAAGTTTCTCGAAGGCGAAGCGTTAAGCATCGAAGAGATCAAGGCCGGCCTGCGCAAACGCACCCTGAACAACGAGATCGTGCCGACCATCCTCGGCTCGTCGTTCAAGAACAAGGGCGTGCCGCTGATGCTCGACGCGGTCATCGACTACCTGCCCGCCCCGTCGGAGATCCCGGCCATCAAGGGCACCGACCCGGATGACGAAGAAAAGCACCTGGAGCGACACGCCGATGACAGCGAGCCGTTCTCGGCCCTGGCATTCAAGATCGCCACCGACCCGTTCGTCGGCACCCTGACCTTCGCCCGGGTCTACTCCGGCGTGCTCAGCTCCGGCAACGCGGTGCTCAACTCGGTGAAGGGCAAGAAGGAACGCATTGGCCGCATGGTGCAGATGCATGCAAACCAACGCGCCGAAATCAAAGATGTGTGCGCCGGCGACATCGCCGCGCTGATCGGCATGAAGGACGTGACCACCGGCGACACCCTGTGCGACATGGACAAGCCGATCATCCTGGAGCGCATGGACTTCCCCGACCCGGTGATTTCCGTGGCGGTGGAGCCAAAGACCAAGGCCGACCAGGAAAAAATGGGCATAGCCCTGGGCAAGCTTGCCCAGGAAGACCCGTCATTCCGCGTGCGCACCGATGAGGAGACCGGCCAGACCATCATCTCGGGCATGGGCGAGTTGCACCTGGACATCATCGTCGACCGCATGCGCCGCGAGTTCAACGTCGAGGCCAACATCGGCAAACCGCAGGTGGCCTACCGCGAGAAAATCCGCAACACCTGCGAGATCGAGGGCCGCTTTGTCCGCCAGTCCGGTGGCCGAGGGCAGTACGGTCACTGCTGGATCCGCTTCGCCCCCGGCGACGAGGGCAAGGAAGGCCTGGAGTTCATCAACGAGATCGTTGGCGGTGTGGTACCACGCGAGTACATCCCGGCGATCCAGAAAGGCATCGAGGAGCAGATGAAGAACGGCGTGCTGGCCGGCTACCCGCTGATCAACCTGAAGGCGGCGGTGTACGACGGCTCGTACCACGATGTCGACTCGAACGAAATGGCCTACAAGATCGCCGCCTCGATGGCCACCAAGCAGCTGTCGCAGAAAGGTGGTGCGGTGTTGCTGGAGCCGGTGATGAAGGTGGAAGTGGTGACCCCGGAGGAGTACCAGGGTGACATCCTTGGCGACCTGAGCCGGCGCCGCGGGATGATCCAGGATGGTGATGAAACGCCGGCCGGCAAGGTGATCCGTGCCGAGGTACCGCTGGGCGAGATGTTCGGCTACGCCACCTCGATGCGCTCCATGACCCAGGGCCGGGCCAGCTTCTCGATGGAGTTCACCCGTTATGCCGAGGCACCGGCGAGCATTGCCGATGCCATCGTCAAGAAGAACCGCGGGGAATAGTTCATTCGCCTGTACCGGCCTCTTCGCGGG
>NZ_JBNRIJ010000013.1:63229-112749 GCF_053557675.1 Pseudomonas sp. XP1
TCTTGCATCGCTCGGACAGATGCACCACCCGCAACTGCTTGCCCGCCCTCGCATACCGCTCCCGCAAGGTCTTCAACGCCGCAATCGCCGAATAATCGACAAAGCTCAAATGCTGGCAGTCCAGGGTCACCTTGGCCGGGTCGTTAGCCGGGTCGAACTGGTTCAGGAACACCGTAGTCGAGGCAAAGAACAGTGTGCCGTGCACCTGGTAACGCTTGCCGCCCTCCCCATCCTCACGGCTATCGGCATACAGCTCCCGCGCATGCTGCCAGGCAAAGTTCACCGCCGCGATGACGATGCCGAACAGCACCGCCACCGCCAGGTCGGTGAACACCGTGACCACGGTCACCGCGATGATCGCCAGCACATCGCTGACCGGCACCTTGTGCAGCACCCGCAAAGACGCCCAGGCAAACGTCTGCTGCGCCACAACGAACATCACCCCGACCAGCGCCGCCAGCGGAATGCGCTCGATAAGCGGCGACAGGAACAACACGAACAGCAGGACCATCACCCCGGCCACCACGCCCGACAGCCGGCCGCGGCCATTGGAACTGAGGTTGATTACCGTCTGGCCGATCATCGCGCAGCCCCCCATGCCACCGCACAGGCCGGAAACCATGTTGGCCGCGCCCAGTGCCACGCACTCGCGGTCCGGGTAGCCACGGCTCTCGGTGATTTCATCGGTCAGGTTGAGCGTCAGCAGGGTTTCCAGCAGGCCGACCATGGCCATCAGCACCGCGTAGGGGGCGATGATCTTCAGGGTCTCGAGGTTCCACGGCACGTCTGGCAGGGCCAGCTGTGGCAGGCCACCGGCGATGCGCGCCATGTCGCCCAGGGTGCGGGTAGGCAGATCTAGCAGGTACACCAGCAAACCAACACCAAGGATCGCTACCAGCGCTGGCGGCACCGCACGGGTCAACTTCGGCAGCACATAGACCACCGTCATGGTCAGCGCCACCAGGCCGATCATCAGGTACAGCGGTACACCGCCTAGCCAGTGCCCGCCCTCCTTGAAGTGCTCCAGCTGGGCCATGGCGATGACGATAGCCAGGCCGTTGACGAAGCCGAGCATCACCGGGTATGGCACCAACCGCACCAGCTTGCCCAGGCGCAGCAAGCCGAACAGGATCATCACCACGCCGCCCAGCAAGACCGTGGCCAGCAGGTACTGCGCACCGTGCTGCACCACCAGCGCAACGATCACCACCGCCATCGAGCCGGCGGCACCGGAAATCATCCCCGGCCGACCACCGAACAGCGCCGTCAGGGTGCAGATGATGAAGGCGCCATACAGGCCCATCAGCGGGTTGAGGTGAGCCACCAGGGCAAAGGCGATACACTCGGGCACCAGGGCGAACGAGGTAGTCAGGCCGGCGAGCACGTCGGCACGGAGTCGGGCGGGTTTCATGGGTATCCTGTGGTGCAGTCCGGATGGACAAATCGAAAGCAAGCGGGCGCGATGTTACGGAATTTGTCCGGCAGCGGCCACCGTTCAGCGCACCCGCTCCCGGCTCTGCACTGCAAGGTCCAGGGCGCGCTGCATGTCCAGGCGCGCCGAACGCCCCAGGTCGGGGTGGTTCAGTTGGCCGCCACGCTCAGACGGCAGGATCGGCGCCGTCAGGTCCTCGGCGTCCATCGCTTCGAAATCCTGCTCGGCGCCCAGGGTCAAGGCGCTGCGTCGCAACAGCATGCGCACCTGTTCGGGGGTCAGGGCCGGGTTGATCGACAGCATCGTCGCCACGGTTGCAGTCACCAACGGTGTTGCGTACGACGTGCCACAATGCGCAGCGCCCGCACCCGGGCGAATGCAGGCCGCCGCACTGACATCCACGCGCATGTCGATGTTGGAGCTATGACGCTTGCGCACATGGCCAGGGTGTTCGACCGCCACTGACTTGTCACTGCGCTGGTGCCCGCCCACCACCAGCAATTGTTCGGTGATGAACGACGATGGCAGGCGATATTCATCGGTACCCGACCAGGACGCACCATTACCCGCCGAGTTGACCACCACCACATCAGGGTGCTCGGCGCGCAGCCACAGGAAGAACTCCTCGAGCAGTTCCTCATAGCCACTCATGGCCAGCCCGGAACGCACCAGCGAATCGACTTCGTCACCTTTGACATCGCGCGCCCCTACCCGATGGATGCCCCAGCTCCAGTTCAACACCCGCACCCCATCCTCGACCAGGTTCACCGATGCAGCGATGTTGGCGGTGATACCGGCATCCGAGTTGCGCTCGACAATCACCTCGAAGCCAGGACTGTGCTTGCCCAGCCTTGGCAAAAAGCCTTCATCCTGGTTCGCCAGGATACCGGCCACATGGCTGCCGTGACTGCCTGGGCGGTCATCGTCGCGCGCATACAGGCACGTCTGCGCCTGCTCGCAGCGCCCTCGATAATGGCTGAACCCTGGCGCGTCGAAGTCCACCTCTCGCTCGATCACCCCGACCCGCACCGGTTGCACCGGCAAGCTGGAAGCGGCAATTCGCCGCTGGTAGTAATACAGCGCGTCCATGAAGCGGTTGGCGGCCCATTCATCCGCCTGATCGATGGCCTGGGCATCGCGTCCGCTGCCTTCCTCGCCACGCTCCGGGGCAGACTCCTCGACAATCACTGCATCCACGCTGACTTCACTGCCCATGCGCAGGATCATCGCGTCGCGCTGCACCAGGTCGCCCACTGGCAAGCGCAACTGGTAGACATTCAGCGGCGGTATGGTACCCACGACCTGGGCGCCGTACTTCGCGGCGATCCGTCGGGCTTCGCCGTAGCCATCATGTTTTTCCTCGATCAAAAGGCTTACCAGGTCCACATAGGTGGTGAGGCCATCCATGTTCTTCGCCACTTCATCAGGCCCGGCGGCCACAACATGGCTGCGCTGGCGGGTGAGCCAAACCGGGTTGCTGGTGCGCTCGCCGTCTTCCAGCCACAGCGGAGCACTGCGCAGGGCTTGTTCCGCCAATTTGAGCGTAAGCCGGTCACCGTGCCGCTCGAAATCGGCTGTCGGCAGCCGCGCATCACCGAGCCAGACCGTCGGCAGCTGCGCCCCTAGCCCCTCGGCGCGCAGGCACCATTGCTGCTGGCCATCGCCAAGCAGGTCGCCGCAACGCTGCAGCTGCTTGATGCGCAACGAATCAGCTGCAGCCTGGGCACCAAGGCTGCAAAGCCACAACAACAGGATCAGACCACGCTTCATGCCATCAGCCCCACTCACTCCCTGTGAATGCGACTGACGGGAAAGATCAAAGGTTCAGCCATGGCGGACAGCCGTCTCGCCCCAGGTGCTTTGGTAGCCACTTCCCCATCATCGACATGATCCAGACCCGGCAGGAAGTCAGTAAATTTGCCATCATGTCCATTCCACCTGCGGAGATCATGGACATGCCGCTACGCCCCCTATTCGCCGCCTTGCTGCTGGCCGCCAGCCTCACCGCCCAGGCCGCCACCGAGGTATTGCCGCTACAACACCGCAGCAGCGCCGAACTGCTGCCCGCCGCCCAGGCGTTCATTGGCAAGGATGGCACGGTCAGCGCCTTCGAGAACAAGCTGATCGTCAACGCCAGCCCCGAGCGCATCGACGACCTGCGCACCCTGCTGCAACAGCTGGACACCGCACCCAAGCGCCTGCTGATCAGCGTCGACAACAACGACAGCAACTTCCAGGACAACCGTGGCAACGCACGTGTCATCCACTACGGCACCAGCAACCGTGACGGCGGCCTGCAGCAGATTCAGGCCAGCGAAGGCCAGCCGGCGCTGATCCAGGTTGGCCAGAGCATCCCGATCACCAGCACCAGCACCGACGGCTACGGACGCATCCAGAGCAACACCGAATACCGCAACGTGACCCAGGGTTTCTATGTCACCCCCACCTTGAGTGGTGACACGGTTCGTCTGCAAATAAGCACCAATAATGATCGCATCAGCCAGGAACGTGCTGATGTAGTGAAAGTGCAAAGTACCGACACGACAATCACCGGCAAGCTCGGAGAATGGATCACCCTGGCGGGCTACAACCAGCAGAGTCAAGCCGACCGTAGCGCGTCAAGCCATAGTTACAGCACCCAACGGGGTGAAAACATGACTTTGCGTGTCAAAGTCGACCTTCTCGACTGATCCCAGGCAATTCAAGGCCTCGACCAAAGGCCTTGAAACTGACTGCCAAGTCGCATTAGACCAAAGATGTAGTAAGTGAAAAAAACCACTACAAAACATTTGACAGGGTCTTTTTCCCAAGGGCATGATGGCCTCGCTCCCGCTAATCAGGGGCCCTGGCAAGGGCCTTCGAGGCGCGCTCCTCCCACCCCTGGAGGCGTCTCGTGTCTATACGGCCCACAAGGCGGTTCGACGGGATTGCGACTGCAACGAAGAAGTTGTCCCGAGGGACGGAAGCGCATCACCGCAGTAACGGCAATCGCGTAGCACCGCAGCAAGGCAACCACGAGCCGACCTGCCGGAGCACCCTTTCGCCCAGCCTGCACACCCTTCCCCTTCGAGCCTTCGCGTTCGCCGCCGCACTCCTGCGAACAGGACAGCCGCCAGCTCCTGATCTGCTCCGAGCATCAGCACAATTACCCCAAGATCGATGCGACGAGGTTTATTTCCATGGCACTGACACGCGAACAGCAAATTGCAGCCCTCGAGAAAGACTGGGCCGAGAACCCGCGCTGGAAAGGCGTGACCCGTACCTACACCGCCGCTGATGTCGTTCGCCTGCGTGGCTCCCTGCAGCCGGAGCACACCCTGGCCCGCCTGGGTGCAGAAAAACTGTGGAAGCTGGTTACCGAAGGTGCCCACCCGTCCTTCCGCCCAGAAAAAGATTTCGTCAACTGCATGGGCGCCCTGACCGGCGGCCAGGCAGTGCAGCAGGTAAAGGCCGGCATCCAGGCCATCTACCTGTCCGGCTGGCAGGTTGCCGCCGACAACAACTCGGCCGAGTCCATGTACCCTGACCAGTCGCTGTACCCGGTCGACTCGGTACCGACCGTGGTCAAGCGCATCAACAACGCCTTCCGCCGCGCCGACCAGATCCAGTGGAAAGCCGGCAAGAACCCGGGCGACGATGGCTACATCGACTACTTCGCACCGATCGTGGCCGACGCCGAAGCCGGTTTCGGTGGCGTACTCAACGCCTATGAGCTGATGAAGAACATGATCGAAGCAGGCGCCGCCGGCGTGCACTTCGAAGACCAGCTGGCCTCGGTGAAAAAATGCGGCCACATGGGTGGCAAGGTGCTGGTACCGACCCAGGAAGCCGTGCAAAAGCTGGTGGCCGCGCGCCTGGCAGCTGACGTATCGGGCGTGCCGACCATCATTTTGGCCCGTACCGACGCCAACGCCGCCGACCTGCTGACCAGCGACTGCGACCCGTACGACCAGCCGTTCGTGATTGGCGAGCGCACCCGTGAAGGCTTCTACAAGGTACGCGCCGGCCTCGACCAGGCTATCGCTCGTGGCCTGGCCTACGCACCGTACGCCGACCTGATCTGGTGCGAAACCGCCAAGCCGGACCTGGACGAAGCCCGCCGCTTCGCCGAAGCGATCAAGAAGGAGTACCCGGACCAGATCCTGTCGTACAACTGCTCGCCTTCCTTCAACTGGAAGAAGAACCTGGACGACGCGACCATCGCCAAGTTCCAGCGCGAGCTGTCGGCAATGGGCTACAAGCACCAGTTCATCACCCTGGCCGGCATCCACAACATGTGGCACGGCATGTTCAACCTGGCGCACGACTACGCCCGCAACGACATGACCGCCTACGTGAAGCTGCAGGAGCAGGAATTCGCTGACGCCAACAAAGGCTACACCTTCGTGGCGCACCAGCAGGAAGTGGGCACTGGCTATTTCGACGACATGACCACCGTGATCCAGGGTGGCGCATCGTCGGTGACTGCACTGACCGGTTCGACCGAGGAAGAGCAGTTCCACTGATAGTGGGTTGCTGTTGAAGAAAGGCCCGAGGCTTGTGAAAGCCCCGGGCCTTTCTTTTTGGTCTGTACCACACCTATCAGGAATACACCGAACCTGTAGGAGCGGCCTTGTGTCGCGAAAGGGCTGCAAAGCAGCCCCAGCATTTTTTGCCTCGATGCTTAAATCCCGGGGCCGCTCTGCGGCCCTTTCGCGACACAAGGCCGCTCCTACAAAGCAATTCAGTTCGCGAACGTAACCCTTCAATTCCACAGAGACTGTGCAAGTGTTGAAGACTGTGGTGATCCTGTGGGAGCGGGTTTACCCGCGAAGAGGCCCGCCCAGACAACACCTCATTCAAGCCTCAGTGCAATGTCCGAGGCTCAGCAGGCATCTGCACCTGAATCAATGCAGACTCAAGCAAAGCCCGCAGTACCTCAAGCTCATGCATCGAGATCATCATCAGGATCACAATCAGGTCTATGCTTGTGGCAGCCCAGCAGCAAGGACCGTCCATGCCCCGTCCAAGCCACCTGACCACAATCGCCCTGGTCGCCGCCGCCTTCTATATATATGCACTGGCCAGCGACAACCCCCTGCTCGCCCTGCTGGCCAAACCGATCCCGGTACTGGCCCTGATCGCCTGGCTGCGCAGTGCTCCCGACAAACCTTATCGCCGCTGGATCACCCTAGGCCTGGCATTCTCGGTACTCGGCGACATCCTGCTGGCCATCCCCGCTGACCTGTTCGTGTTTAGCCTGGCCGCCTTCCTCTGCGCCCACCTGGCTTACCTGCGCGCCTATTGCAGCCAGACCCTGCGCCCAGCCCTGCCCGCACTGCTGCTGAGCGCCATCACCGGCATCACTCTGCTCGGCGTGCTGGTCAGCCACGGTCTCGGCCCGCTACTGATCCCGGTCGTGCTCTATGCCTTGGCCATCAGCGCCATGCTCTGGCGCGCCCTGGCCTGTGGCGGGCTCGCCGCGCTCGGCGCCTGCCTGTTCGTGCTCTCCGACAGCCTGATCGGTATCGACCGCTTCGTCAGCCCGTTCGCCGCCGCGCCGTACCTGATCATCCTCACCTACTGGCTCGGCCAGTGGGCGATCGCTTCATCAGCCAGTCATCACTCAATCGATAAAGAATTGACCCAGAGCGGTACGAGCGGTGTCGAACGGTGCTAGAACAGACGTTTTTCACATTTGCAAGTAGAGGGAATCGCCAGATGAACTTTACAAGGCGCAGAACAGAAGAAATATCAGGTCTCAGGCCAAATGATATTAATTATCATTACGAAACTTGCAATTCGTTACCCGCCGCAAGAAACATAATTAACAAAAACGCGCGCAATGCCCGAATATCAAGGCTTTCAGCCAGTTAGACGCAGGTTTTGTACTTAATCCTACGAATAATTTTGCGACAGAAATTTTACTTGCACGGGGTTTACCCATAAAATCAGCGCGATTGATTCAGCTGCGACATTTGGTCACTGCATGTGCGACACCAGGTCGCCGCTCTACACTTATTTCAGACTGCAGAGCTGGGTCTCTGTATAAGGATCTCTAGCATGTCCGATTCGGCAGGACTCATCGCCCACAACTGGGGCTTTGCCATCTTCCTCCTAGGTGTCGTCGGCCTGTGCGCCTTCATGCTCGGCCTGTCCAGCCTGCTCGGTAGCAAGGCCTGGGGTCGCGCCAAGAACGAACCCTTCGAATCCGGCATGCTGCCCGTCGGCAGCGCCCGCCTGCGCCTGTCCGCCAAATTCTATCTGGTCGCGATGCTGTTCGTGATCTTCGATATCGAAGCCCTCTTTCTCTTTGCATGGTCTGTGTCCGTCCGCGAAAGCGGCTGGACCGGATTCGTCGAAGCACTCGTTTTCATAGCAATTCTGTTGGCTGGTCTTGTCTACC
Source organism: Pseudomonas sp. XP1 (assembly GCF_053557675.1). Lineage (NCBI taxonomy): Bacteria > Pseudomonadati > Pseudomonadota > Gammaproteobacteria > Pseudomonadales > Pseudomonadaceae > Pseudomonas > Pseudomonas sp. XP1. Next base: position 71,047 of record NZ_JBNRIJ010000013.1, read on the forward strand.
TATGGCGCGTCGGGGCACTTGATTGGGCTCCCGAAGGTCGCCGCAAGCGGCAAGCGAAGCTGAAACAATGAGGCTTTGGCATGCAATACAATCTCACCAGAATCGATCCGGATGCGCCCAACGAGCAGTACCCGGTCGGTGAACGGGAAACCGTCACCGACCAACTGCTGGAGGACCAGGTCCACAAGAACATCTTCATGGGCAAGCTTGAAGATGTGCTGCGTGGCGCGGTCAACTGGGGTCGCAAGAACTCCCTCTGGCCGTACAACTTCGGCCTGTCCTGCTGCTACGTGGAAATGACCACGGCCTTCACGGCACCCCACGACATCGCCCGCTTCGGCGCCGAAGTCATCCGGGCCTCGCCGCGTCAGGCCGACTTCATGGTCATCGCCGGTACCTGCTTCGTCAAAATGGCGCCGATCATCCAGCGCCTGTACGAGCAGATGCTCGAACCGAAATGGGTCATCTCCATGGGTTCGTGCGCCAACTCCGGCGGCATGTACGACATCTACTCGGTCGTTCAGGGGGTCGACAAGTTCCTCCCCGTGGACGTCTATGTGCCTGGCTGCCCGCCACGCCCTGAGGCTTTCCTGCAAGGCTTGATGCTGCTGCAGGAGTCGATCGGCCAAGAACGACGCCCGCTTTCCTGGGTTGTTGGTGATCAAGGTATTTACCGTGCCGAGATGCCAGCCCAGAAAGACCTGCGTCGTGAGCAGCGCATTGCAGTAACCAACCTGCGCAGCCCCGACGAAGTCTGATCCAGCTACCTGCCGCCCGCTCCCCTGGAGCCGGCGGCCTGGCTTCATTCTTAACGTTGACCCAAAGCGACCGAGACCATGACAGCGGACAACGCTATTTTCATTCCGCCCTACAAGGCTGACGACCAGGATGTGGTCGTCGAACTGCATAACCGTTTTGGCGCCGAAGCATTCGTCGCCCAGGAAACCCGCACCGGCATGCCCGTGCTGTGGGTCAAGCGCGAGCAGCTCAAGGAAGTGCTCAGCTTCCTGCGCGGCGTGGCCAAACCGTACAGCATGCTGTACGACCTGCACGGCGTCGACGAGCGCCTGCGCACCCAGCGTCGCGGCCTGCCAGCCGCCGACTTCAGCGTGTTCTACCACCTGCTGTCGATCGAGCGTAACAGCGATGTGATGATCAAGGTGTCGCTCAGCGAAGGCGATCTGAACCTGCCGACCGTGACCGGTATCTGGCCGAACGCCAACTGGTACGAGCGCGAAGTCTGGGACATGTTCGGCATCGACTTTGCCGGCCACCCGCACCTCAGCCGCATCATGATGCCGCCCACCTGGGAAGGCCACCCTCTGCGCAAGGACTACCCGGCCCGCGCCACCGAGTTCGATCCCTACAGCCTGACCCTGGCCAAGCAGCAGCTTGAAGAGGAATCGGCACGCTTCAACCCGGAAGCCTGGGGCATGAAGCGCCAGGGCGCGAACGAGGACTACATGTTCCTCAACCTCGGCCCCAACCACCCTTCCGCGCACGGTGCCTTCCGTATTGTCCTGCAGCTGGACGGCGAAGAGATCGTCGACTGCGTACCGGACATCGGCTACCACCACCGTGGCGCCGAGAAAATGGCCGAACGCCAATCCTGGCACAGCTTCATCCCCTACACCGACCGTATCGACTATCTCGGCGGGGTGATGAACAACCTGCCGTACGTGCTCGCGGTCGAGAAGCTGGCCGGCATCAAGGTGCCACAGAAGGTCGACACCATCCGCGTGATGCTGGCCGAGTTCTTCCGTATCACCAGCCACCTGCTGTTCCTGGGTACCTACATCCAGGACGTCGGCGCCATGACCCCGGTGTTCTTCACCTTCACCGACCGCCAGCGCGCCTACACCGTGATCGAAGCGATTACCGGTTTCCGCCTGCACCCGGCCTGGTACCGCATCGGTGGCGTCGCCCACGACCTGCCGCGCGGCTGGGACAAGCTGGTCAAGGACTTCGTCGAATGGCTGCCCAAGCGCCTCGACGAGTACGAAAAGGCCGCCCTGCAGAACAGCATCCTCAAGGGCCGTACCATCGGCGTTGCTGCGTACAACACCAAGGAAGCGCTGGCCTGGGGTACCACCGGTGCCGGCCTGCGTGCCACCGGTTGCGACTTCGACCTACGCAAAGCCCGGCCCTACTCCGGCTACGAGAACTTCGAGTTCGAAGTACCGCTGGCCCACAACGGCGATGCCTACGATCGCTGCATGGTCCGTGTCGAGGAGATGCGCCAGAGTATCCGCATCATCGACCAGTGCCTGCGCAACATGCCGGAAGGCCCGTACAAGGCGGATCATCCGCTGACCACGCCGCCGCCGAAAGAGCGCACCCTGCAGCACATCGAAACCCTGATCACGCACTTCCTGCAAGTCTCGTGGGGCCCGGTCATGCCGGCCAACGAGTCGTTCCAGATGATCGAGGCGACCAAGGGCATCAACAGTTACTACCTGACGAGCGATGGCGGCACCATGAGCTACCGCACCCGGATCCGTACCCCGAGCTACCCGCACCTGCAGCAGATCCCTTCGGTGATCAAAGGCAGCATGGTCGCCGACCTCATTGCGTACCTGGGCAGTATCGACTTCGTTATGGCTGACGTGGACCGCTAAGCATGAACAGCACGCTTATCCAGACAGACCGTTTCGCCCTGAGCGAAACCGAGCGCTCGGCCATCGAGCACGAAATGCATCACTACGAGGACCCGCGCGCGGCGTCCATCGAAGCCCTGAAGATCGTCCAGAAGGAACGTGGCTGGGTGCCGGACGGCGCCATTCACGCCATCGGCGAAGTACTGGGCATCCCGGCCAGCGACGTCGAAGGTGTCGCCACCTTCTACAGCCAGATCTTCCGTCAGCCGGTCGGCCGCCACATCATCCGCGTGTGCGACAGCATGGTCTGCTACATCGGCGGCCATGAATCCGTGGTCAGCCAGATCCAGAGCGAACTGGGCATCGGCCTGGGCCAGACCACCGCCGACGGGCGCTTCACCCTGCTGCCGGTATGCTGCCTGGGCAACTGCGACAAGGCCCCGGCGCTGATGATCGACGACGACACTTTCGGTGACGTGCAGCCGGCTGGCGTTTCCAAACTGCTGGAGGGTTACGTATGACCATTACTTCCTTCGGCCCGGCCAACCGCATCGCGCGCACGGCCGAAACCCACCCGCTGACCTGGCGCCTGCGTGACGACGGCGAGCCGGTCTGGCTTGCCGAGTACGAATCGAAGAACGGCTACGCTGCCGCCCGCAAGGCGCTGGCGCAAATGTCGGCCGACGACATCGTGCAAAGCGTCAAGGACTCCGGCCTCAAGGGCCGCGGTGGTGCAGGCTTCCCCACTGGCGTGAAGTGGGGCCTGATGCCCAAAGACGAATCCATGAACATCCGCTACCTGCTGTGCAATGCGGACGAAATGGAGCCGAACACCTGGAAGGACCGCATGCTGATGGAGCAACAGCCCCATCTGCTGGTCGAGGGCATGCTGATCAGCGCCCGCGCCCTGAAGGCCTACCGTGGCTACATCTTCCTGCGTGGCGAATACACCACCGCAGCGAAGAACCTCAACCGCGCCATCGAGGAAGCCAAGGCCGCCGGCCTGCTGGGCAAGAACATCCTCGGCAGCGGTTTCGATTTCGAGCTGTTCGTGCACACCGGTGCCGGCCGCTACATCTGCGGTGAAGAAACCGCACTGATCAACTCGCTGGAAGGCCGTCGCGCCAACCCGCGCTCCAAGCCGCCCTTCCCTGCCGCCGTTGGCGTGTGGGGCAAGCCGACTTGCGTGAACAACGTCGAAACCCTGTGCAACGTCCCGGCCATCGTCGCCAACGGCAACGACTGGTACAAGTCGCTGGCCCGCGAAGGCAGCGAAGACCACGGCACCAAGCTTATGGGCTTCTCTGGCAAGGTGAAGAACCCGGGCCTGTGGGAATTGCCGTTCGGCGTGACCGCCCGCGAACTGTTCGAGGATTATGCCGGCGGCATGCGCGACGGCTTCAAGCTCAAGTGCTGGCAGCCAGGCGGCGCCGGTACCGGCTTCCTGCTGCCCGAGCACCTCGACGCGCAGATGTACGCCGGCGGCATCGCCAAGGTCGGCACCCGCATGGGTACCGGTCTGGCCATGGCGGTGGACGACAGCATCAACATGGTTTCGCTGCTGCGCAACATGGAAGAGTTCTTTGCCCGCGAGTCGTGCGGCTGGTGCACCCCATGCCGTGACGGCCTGCCGTGGAGCGTGAAGATGCTGCGCGCACTGGAAAAAGGTCAGGGCCGCGCCGAAGACATCGAGACGCTGCTGGGCCTGGTCAACTTCCTCGGCCCTGGCCGTACCTTCTGTGCTCATGCACCGGGTGCCGTCGAGCCGCTGGGCAGTGCCATCAAATACTTCCGGTCCGAGTTCGAGGCCGGTGTCGCTCCCGCTGCGGCTGGCGATGCCCTGCGCCCCAACCTGGCCAAGCCGATCGTGGTCGGCGCATAACAAGATGATTGAGGCGGGTGGTCCGTGCCACTCGCCAGCTTGCCGGCAGGCCCGAGAAATCGTGGCGTGTCGCAAGCTCACCGATTTCCATTAGCCACGCCCGCTCACGCGGGCCAACGAAGAACTTTGAACAATGGCCACTATCCACGTAGACGGCAAAGCGCTCGAAGTCAACGGTGCAGACAACCTGTTACAGGCCTGTCTGTCGCTCGGCCTCGACATCCCTTATTTCTGCTGGCACCCGGCGCTTGGTAGCGTTGGTGCCTGCCGGCAGTGCGCGGTCAAGCAGTACACCGACGAGAACGACACCCGCGGTCGTATCGTCATGTCCTGCATGACCCCTGCCTCCGACGGCACCTGGATCTCCATCGACGATGAAGAGTCCAAGGCGTTCCGCGCCAGCGTCGTCGAATGGCTGATGACCAACCACCCGCACGACTGCCCGGTGTGCGAGGAAGGCGGTCACTGCCACCTGCAGGACATGACGGTAATGACCGGCCACAACGAGCGCCGCTACCGTTTCACCAAGCGTACCCACCAGAACCAGGACCTCGGCCCGTTCATCGCCCATGAGATGAACCGCTGCATCGCCTGCTACCGCTGCGTGCGTTACTACAAGGACTATGCCGGTGGTACCGACCTGGGCGTTTACGGCGCCCACGACAACGTGTACTTCGGCCGCGTCGAAGACGGCGTGCTGGAAAGCGAATTCTCCGGCAACCTGACCGAGGTCTGCCCGACCGGCGTGTTCACCGACAAGACCCACTCCGAGCGCTACAACCGCAAGTGGGACATGCAGTTTGCCCCGAGCATCTGCCACGGCTGCTCCAGCGGCTGCAACATCAGCCCGGGCGAGCGCTACGGCGAACTGCGTCGGGTGGAAAACCGTTTCAACGGTTCGGTCAACCAGTACTTCCTGTGCGACCGCGGCCGCTTCGGCTATGGCTACGTCAACCGCAAGGATCGCCCGCGCCAGCCACACCTGGCCGACGGCACCAAGCTGGGCCTGGACGCTGCCCTGGACAAGGCCGCCGACCTGCTGCGCGGCCGTACCATCGTCGGTATCGGCTCGCCACGCGCCAGCCTGGAAAGCAACTACGGCCTGCGTGAACTGGTAGGTGCCGAGTACTTCTACTCGGGCATGGAGGCCGGCGAACTGGCCCGCGTGCGCCTGGCCCTGAACGTGCTGAACAACAGCCCGCTGCCGGTCCCGACCCTGCGCGACATCGAAGATCACGACGCCGTGTTCGTGCTTGGTGAAGACCTGACCCAGACCGCTGCCCGCGTTGCCCTGGCCGTGCGCCAGGCCACCAAGGGCAAGGCCGAGGCCATGGCCGAAGCAATGAAGGTGCAACCGTGGCTCGACGCCGCCGTGAAGAACATCGGCCAGCACGCGCTGTACCCGCTGTTCATCGCTTCGCTGGCTGAAACCAAGCTGGACGACGTCGCCGAAGAATGCGTGCACGCCGCCCCGGCCGACCTGGCCCGTATCGGTTTCGCCGTGGCCCACGCCATCGACCCGAGCGCCCCTGCCGTCGAAGGCCTGGACGCCGAAGCGAAAGCCCTGGCCCAGCGCATCGCCGACGCCCTGGTCGCAGCCAAGCGCCCACTGGTCGTAGCCGGTACCTCGCTGGCCGACCCGGCGCTGATCGAAGCCGCCGCCAACATCGCCAAAGCGCTGAAACTGCGCGAGAAGAACGGCTCGCTGAGCCTGGTGGTGCCTGAAGCCAACAGCCTCGGCTTGGCCATGCTCGGTGGCGAGTCGGTCGATGCCGCGCTGGACGCGGTCATCAGCGGCAAGGCCGATGCCATCGTCGTGCTGGAAAACGACCTGTACACCCGCGTACCAGCCGCCAAGGTCGATGCAGCCCTGGCCGCAGCCAAGGTAGTGATCGTTGCCGACCACTCGAAAACCCCGACTGTCGACCGCGCCCACCTGGTGCTGCCGGCCGCCTCGTTCGCGGAAGGCGACGGTACCCTGGTCAGCCAGGAAGGCCGTGCCCAGCGCTTCTTCCAGGTCTTCGACCCGCAGTACCTGGACAGCAGCATCCAGATCCACGAAGGCTGGCGCTGGATGCACGCCCTGCGTGCCACCCTGCTGAACAAGCCAGTCGACTGGACCCAGCTGGACCACGTCACCAGCGCCTGCGCCGAAGCCGTCCCGCAACTGGCCGGCATCGTCAACGCCGCACCAGGCGCCGCATTCCGCATCAAGGGCTTGAAACTGGCCCGTGAGCCGCTGCGCTACTCCGGCCGTACCGCCATGCGCGCCAACATCAGCGTGCACGAGCCACGCACCCCGCAAGACAAGGACACTGCGTTCGCCTTCTCCATGGAAGGCTATTCGGGTTCGGCCGAACCGCGCCAGCAGGTTCCGTTCGCCTGGTCGCCGGGCTGGAACTCGCCGCAGGCCTGGAACAAGTTCCAGGACGAGGTCGGCGGTCACCTGCGTGCCGGTGACCCGGGCGTGCGCCTGATCGAATCGCAAGGCGACCGTCTGCACTGGTTCAACGCCATTCCGGGCGCCTTCAACCCAGCCCGTGGCACCTGGACTGCCGTGCCGTTCTTCCACCTGTTCGGCAGCGAAGAGAGCTCCTCGCGCGCCGCCCCGGTGCAAGAACGCATCCCGGCAGCCTATGTGGCCCTGGCCAAGTCCGAAGCCGACCGTCTGGGCGTCAACGACGGTGCCCTGCTGAGCCTGAAAGTGGCCGGTGTGGCCCTGCGCCTGCCGCTGCGCATCAATGAAGAGCTGGGCGCTGGCCTGGTCGCGTTGCCGAAAGGCCTGGCCGGCATTCCGCCTGCCATCTTCGGTGCATCCGTTGAAGGTCTGCAGGAGGCAGCACAATGAGCTGGTTCACCCCCGAAGTGATCGATGTGATCCTCTCCGTGCTGCGGGCCATCGTGGTCCTGCTGGCGGTGGTGGTCTGCGGCGCGCTGCTCAGCTTCGTCGAGCGCCGCCTGCTGGGCTGGTGGCAGGACCGTTACGGTCCGAACCGCGTCGGCCCGTTCGGCATGTTCCAGATCGCTGCCGACATGCTGAAGATGTTCTTCAAGGAAGACTGGAACCCGCCCTTCGTCGACCGCGTGATCTTCACCCTGGCACCGGTAGTGGCCATGAGCGCCCTGCTGATCGCCTTCGTGGTCATCCCGATCACCCCGACCTGGGGCGTCGCCGACCTGAACATCGGCCTGCTGTTCTTCTTCGCCATGGCCGGCCTGTCGGTCTACGCGGTGCTGTTCGCCGGCTGGTCGTCGAACAACAAGTACGCCCTGCTGGGCAGCTTGCGTGCCTCGGCACAGACCGTGTCGTACGAAGTGTTCCTGGGCCTGGCGCTGATGGGCGTGGTGGTGCAGGTGGGTTCGTTCAACATGCGCGACATCGTTGAATACCAGGCCCAGAACCTGTGGTTCATCATTCCGCAGTTCTTCGGCTTCTGCACCTTCTTCATCGCTGGCGTCGCCGTGACTCACCGTCACCCGTTCGACCAGCCAGAAGCGGAGCAGGAACTGGCCGACGGCTACCACATCGAGTATGCCGGCATGAAATGGGGCATGTTCTTCGTCGGTGAATACATCGGCATCATCCTCATCTCGGCGCTGCTGGTAACCCTGTTCTTCGGTGGCTGGCACGGCCCGTTCGGCATCCTGCCGCAACTGTCGTTCCTGTGGTTCGCGCTGAAGACCGCGTTCTTCATCATGCTGTTCATCCTGCTGCGCGCCTCGATCCCGCGCCCACGCTATGACCAGGTGATGGACTTCAGCTGGAAGTTCTGCCTGCCGCTGACCCTGATCAATTTGCTGGTGACCGCTGCGATCGTGCTCTACAACACGCCAGCCGTCGCGGCCCAGTGAGGATTTGACCCATGTTCAAGTATATCGGCGACATCGTTAAGGGCACCGGCACCCAGCTGCGCAGCCTGGCAATGGTGTTCTCCCACGGGTTCCGCAAGCGCGACACCCTGCAGTATCCCGAAGAACCCGTGTACCTGCCGCCGCGCTACCGCGGCCGCATCGTCCTCACCCGCGACCCCGACGGCGAGGAGCGCTGCGTAGCCTGCAACCTCTGCGCGGTGGCCTGCCCGGTCGGCTGCATCTCGCTGCAGAAAGCCGAGACCGAGGACGGCCGCTGGTACCCGGAGTTCTTCCGCATCAACTTCTCGCGCTGCATCTTCTGCGGCCTGTGTGAAGAAGCGTGCCCGACCACCGCGATCCAGCTGACTCCGGATTTCGAAATGGCCGAGTTCAAGCGTCAGGACCTGGTGTACGAGAAAGAAGATCTGCTGATCTCCGGCCCCGGCAAGAACCCTGACTACAACTTCTACCGTGTTGCGGGTATGGCAATCGCTGGCAAGCCGAAGGGCGCTGCGCAGAACGAAGCCGAGCCGATCAACGTGAAGAGCTTGCTCCCATAAGGACAGAAAGATGGAATTCGCTTTCTACTTCGCATCCGGGATCGCCGTGGTCTCCACCCTTCGGGTGGTGACCGGCACCAACCCTGTGCACGCCTTGCTTTACCTGATCATTTCGCTGATTTCCGTGGCCATGATCTTCTTCGCCCTGGGTGCGCCGTTCGCCGGCGCCCTGGAAGTGATCGCCTACGCCGGCGCCATCATGGTGCTGTTCGTGTTCGTGGTGATGATGCTCAACCTCGGGCCGGCTTCGGTCGCCCAGGAACGGGGCTGGCTCAAGCCCGGCATCTGGGCCGGGCCGGTGATCCTCGCCGCCCTGCTGCTGCTGGAGCTGCTGTACGTGCTGTTCGTCACCCCGAGCGGCGCCGGCATCAGCGGTACCACCGTGGGCCCGAAAGAAGTCGGCATCAGCCTGTTCGGCCCTTACCTGCTGGTGGTCGAACTGGCTTCGATGCTGCTGCTGGCCGCGGCCGTCACCGCCTTCCACCTGGGCCGCAACGAGGCGAAGGAGTAAATCATGGGTGCTATCCCTCTCGAGCATGGTCTGGCGGTCGCCGGCATCCTGTTCTGCTTAGGTCTGGTTGGCCTGATGGTCCGCCGCAACATCCTCTTCGTGCTCATGAGCCTGGAAGTCATGATGAACGCCTCTGCCCTGGCGTTCGTCGTCGCCGGTGCCCGTTGGGTCCAGCCCGACGGCCAGGTGATGTTCATTCTGGTGATCAGCCTGGCAGCCGCCGAAGCCAGTATTGGCTTGGCCATCCTGCTGCAGCTGTATCGCCGCTTCCACACTCTCGACATCGATGCTGCCAGTGAGATGCGCGGATGAACCTTCTCTTCCTGACTTTCGTCTTCCCCCTCGTCGGCTTCCTGCTGCTGTCGTTCTCGCGCGGGCGGTTCTCGGAGAACCTTTCCGCCCTGATCGGCGTCGGCTCGGTAGGCCTTTCGGCCGCCGTTGCCGCCTACGTCATCTGGCAATTCAACGTCGCCCCGCCTGAAGGCGGCGCGTACAGCCAGCTGCTGTGGCAGTGGATGTCGGTGGACGGCTTCGCGCCGAACTTCACCCTGTACCTGGACGGCCTGTCGGTCACCATGCTCGGCGTGGTCACCGGTGTCGGCTTCCTGATCCACCTGTTCGCCTCCTGGTACATGCGTGGCGAAGCCGGCTACTCGCGTTTCTTCGCGTACACCAACCTGTTCATCGCCAGCATGCTGTTCCTGGTGCTGGGCGACAACCTGCTGTTCATCTACTTTGGCTGGGAAGGCGTGGGCCTGTGCTCGTACCTGTTGATCGGTTTCTACTACAGCAACCGCAACAACGGTAACGCGGCACTCAAGGCATTCATCGTCACCCGTATCGGCGACGTGTTCATGGCCATCGGCCTGTTCATCCTGTTCGTCCAGCTGGGTACCCTGAACGTGCAGGAACTGCTGGTGCTGGCACCGCAGAAGTTCCAGGCTGGCGACACCTGGATGGTGCTGGCAACCCTGATGCTGCTGGGTGGTGCGGTCGGTAAATCGGCCCAGCTGCCACTGCAGACCTGGCTGGCCGACGCGATGGCCGGCCCAACTCCGGTCTCCGCACTGATCCACGCGGCAACCATGGTGACCGCGGGCGTGTACCTGATCGCTCGTACCAACGGCCTGTTCCTGCTGGCACCGGACATCCTGCACCTGGTAGGCGTGGTCGGTGGCGTGACCCTGGTACTGGCCGGCTTCGCCGCGCTGGTGCAGACCGACATCAAGCGTATCCTCGCCTACTCGACAATGAGCCAGATCGGCTACATGTTCCTGGCCCTGGGCGTTGGCGCCTGGGACGCGGCGATCTTCCACCTGATGACCCACGCCTTCTTCAAGGCCCTGCTGTTCCTTGCCTCCGGTGCGGTGATCGTTGCCTGCCACCACGAGCAGGACATCTTCAAGATGGGTGGCCTGTGGAAGAAATTGCCGCTGGCCTACGCCAGCTTCGTGGTCGGTGGCGCTGCCCTGGCTGCCCTGCCGATCGTGACCGTGGGCTTCTACTCCAAGGACGAGATCCTCTGGGAAGCCTTCGCCAGTGGCAACACCGGCCTGCTGTATGCCGGCCTGGTCGGTGCGTTCATGACCTCGCTGTACACCTTCCGCCTGATCTTCATCGCCTTCCACGGCGAAGCCAAGACCGAAGCCCACGCTGGCCACGGCATCAGCCACTGGCTGCCGCTGGGCGTGCTGATCGTGCTGTCGACCTTCGTCGGCGCCTGGATCACCCCGCCGCTGGCAGGTGTGTTGCCTGAAAGCGCCGGCCACGCTGGTGGCGAAGCCAAGCACGCGCTGGAGCTCACTTCGGGCGCCATCGCCATCGCCGGTATCCTGCTGTCGGCCCTGCTGTTCCTGGGCAAGCGCCGCTTCGTCAGCGCCATCGCCAACAGCGGTATCGGCCGTGTCCTGTCGGCCTGGTGGTTCGCCGCCTGGGGCTTCGACTGGATCTACGACAAGCTGTTCGTCAAACCTTACCTGCTGATCAGCCACATCCTGCGCAAGGACCCGGTTGACCGCAGCATCGGCCTGATCCCTCGCCTGGCTCGCGGCGGCCACGTCGCCATGAGCAAGACCGAGACCGGCCAGCTGCGCTGGTACACCGCTTCGATCGCCGTTGGCGCAGTGCTGGTACTCGGCGCTGTGGTAGTGGCCGCGGTATGACCATGAACCTTGCGAACCTTGCGACCCTGCAAAAGGAAACGAACCCGTCATGATTTTGCCTTGGCTGATCCTGATCCCCTTCATCGGCGGCTTCCTGTGCTGGCTGGGTGAGCGCTTCGGCGCCACCCTGCCGCGCTGGATCGCGCTGCTGACCATGTCCCTGCTGCTCGGCATCGGCCTGTGGCTGTGGGGTAACGGCGACTACACCCTGGCCCCCGCTCCGGGCGCCGAGCCTGCCTGGGCCCTGGAATACAAAGTCCAGTGGATCCAGCGCTTCGGCATCAGCATCCACCTGGCCCTCGACGGCCTGTCGCTGCTGATGATCCTGCTCACCGGCCTGCTCGGTGTGCTGTCAGTACTGTGCTCCTGGAAAGAGATCCAGCGTCACGTCGGCTTCTTCCACCTCAACCTGATGTGGATTCTCGGCGGCGTGGTCGGTGTGTTCCTTGCCCTGGACCTGTTCCTGTTCTTCTTCTTCTGGGAAATGATGCTGGTGCCGATGTACTTCCTCATCGCGCTCTGGGGTCACAGCTCCGCGGACGGCAAGAAGACCCGGATCTACGCGGCGACCAAGTTCTTCATCTTCACCCAGGCCAGCGGCCTGATCATGTTGGTGGCGATTCTCGGCCTGGTGCTGGTCAACTACACCAACACCGGCGTGATCACCTTCAACTACAGCGACCTGCTCAAGGCCGAACTGCCAGCCGGTACCGAATACCTGCTGATGCTGGGCTTCTTCATCGCCTTCGCGGTGAAGCTGCCGGTGGTGCCGTTCCACTCCTGGCTGCCTGACGCTCACGCCCAGGCGCCGACCGCAGGCTCCGTGGACCTGGCCGGTATCTTGTTGAAGACTGCGGCCTACGGCCTGCTGCGCTTTGCCCTGCCGCTGTTCCCGAACGCTTCGGCCGAGTTCGCGCCAATCGCCATGACCCTGGGCCTGATCGGTATCTTCTACGGTGCCTTCCTGGCCTTTGCGCAAACCGACATCAAACGCCTGGTCGCCTTCTCCAGCGTCTCGCACATGGGCTTCGTACTGATCGGTATCTACTCCGGCAGCCAGCAGGCCCTGCAAGGCGCGGTGATCCAGATGCTGGCCCACGGCCTGTCCGCTGCCGCGCTGTTCATCCTGGCCGGCCAGCTGTACGAGCGCCTGCACACCCGTGACATGCGCCAGATGGGTGGCCTGTGGCACCGCATCGCCTACCTGCCGGCCATCAGCCTGTTCTTCGCAGCCGCCTCCCTGGGCCTGCCCGGTACCGGCAACTTCGTCGGCGAGTTCCTGATCCTGATCGGCAGCTTCGCCAGCGTGCCGTGGATCACCGTGATCGCCACCACTGGCCTGGTGTTCGGTTCGGTGTACTCGCTGATCATGATCCACCGCGCCTACTTCGGTCCGGCCAAGACCGATACCGTGCTGGCCGGCATGGACGGTCGCGAGCTGATCATGGTCCTGGGTCTGGCGGTACTGCTGATCCTGCTGGGCGTGTATCCGCAGCCGTTCCTCGACACCTCTGCCGCCACCATGAGTGGTGTGCAGCAGTGGCTCGGTTCCGCTTTCACTCAACTCGCTTCGGCCCGGTAAGAGCGCTATGGAATTCACCACTCAACACTTCATCGCATTGGCGCCGATGCTGATCACCACCATCACCACAGTGGTGGTGATGCTGGCGATCGCCTGGAAGCGCAACCACTCGCAGACCTTCCTGCTGTCCACCGTGGGCCTCAACCTGGCCCTGCTGTCGATCCTTCCGGCGCTGAAGGTTGCGCCGCTGGCGGTCACCCCGCTGATCACCATCGACAAGTTCGCCTGCCTGTACATGGCGATCATCCTGGTGGCGACGCTGGCCTGCGTCACCCTCGCCCACGCCTACCTCGGCGAAGGCTCCAAGGGCTTCCCGGGCAACCGTGAAGAACTGTACCTGCTGCTGCTGATGTCGGCTCTCGGTGGCCTGGTGCTGGTCAGCGCCAACCACCTGGCCGGCCTGTTCATCGGCCTGGAGCTGCTGTCGGTACCGGTCTACGGCCTGGTGGCGTATGCCTTCTTCAACAAGCGCTCGCTGGAAGCCGGCATCAAGTACATGGTGCTGTCGGCCGCAGGCTCGGCCTTCCTGCTGTTCGGCATGGCTCTGCTGTACGCCGACGCCGGCAGCCTGAGCTTCGACCAGATCGGCAAGGCCCTGGCCGCCACCAGCATGCCAAGCCTGGTGGCCCAGCTGGGCCTGGGCATGATGCTGGTCGGCCTGGCCTTCAAGCTGTCGCTGGTACCGTTCCACCTGTGGACCCCGGACGTGTACGAAGGCGCCCCGGCACCGGTCGCCGCCTTCCTGGCCACCGCCAGCAAGGTTGCGGTGTTCGCCGTTGTCGTGCGCCTGTTCATGCTCTCCCCTGCTGCCAGCAGCGGCGTGCTGAGCACCGTACTGGCGGTGATTGCCGTGGCCTCGATCCTGATCGGCAACCTGCTGGCACTGACCCAGAGCAACCTCAAGCGCCTGCTGGGTTATTCGTCCATCGCCCACTTCGGTTACCTGGTCATCGCCCTGGTCGCCAGCAAGGGCCTGGCCCTGGAAGCCATGGGCGTGTACCTGGTCACCTACGTGATCACCAGCCTGGGCGCCTTCGGCGTCATCACCCTGATGTCCTCGCCTTACGGCGGCCGTGACGCCGATGCACTGTACGAGTACCGCGGCCTGTTCTGGCGCCGTCCGTACCTGACTGCGGTGCTTACCGTGATGATGCTGTCGCTGGCGGGCATTCCGCTGACCGCCGGCTTCATCGGCAAGTTCTACATCATCGCCACCGGCGTCGAGTCGCACCTGTGGTGGCTGGTCGGTGCCCTGGTGATCGGTAGTGCCATCGGCGTCTACTACTACCTGCGCGTCATGGTCACCCTGTACCTGGTCGAGCCGAACCTGCGTCGTCACGACGCTCCGCTGAAGTGGGAACAGCGCACCGGTGGCGTCATGCTGCTGGCCATCGCCATTCTCGCGTTCGTGCTGGGTGTGTACCCGCAACCGCTGCTGGAAATGGTTCAGCAAGCCGGCCTGCAACTGATCGGCTGATCGCCCTGGCAAGACAAGACACCCCGCTCATGCGGGGTGTTTTTTTATCTGCGCGCTTTTCATCAGTGAGCTTGAAGGCTCATTCATCAGATTTGTCCTGGACGGCCCCCGGCAGCGCTGCCTTGCGTAAATCACCATTGGCAGAGGGCAGGTACACTTCCGGGTTGGGCATGCCGCTGGGCGAGAGTTCATGGGTCATTTCGAACTCGGCGCGCACCGACCAGCCACATGCCTCGTTGGTGCATTGCAAATAGGCGATCCGCAGGAAAATATGACGCCCTTCACTGGTGCGTATGCGCATCCGGCTGTGGCAATGCGGGCAAACCAGCTTGTATGTACTCACGGCAAGTACCTGCAAGCATTGTTCAGGCTTACCCTCTGTGAGAATAGTCTTCCGGTTTTGTCAGTATTGGCTGCATGTATAGGTGTATTCTTCAGTTTGATGCTTCTCATTGCAGGAATGCTCCTTAAAACGCAGGGCTGTATTCATAACGAGTAGTTTAAGCCCATGGAATATCATTAAACCAGTCATGGATATTTGTTATGAGTACCCAAGTACTTGCTTCGGTTCTGACCAGACTGAAGCTTCTGACCGCTACGGAATCTGACGCCGAGCTGTCCAGAGCGCTTTCGATCAGCCCGCAGACATTGAGCAGCTGGAAGGTGCGCGACAGCATTCCTTATTCACTTTGCATAGACATCGCCAGGCAGTATGCATGCTCACTGGACTGGCTTCTGCTGGGTGAGCCCGAACGAAATCGCGCAGGCCTGGACAACGAAGGCTGGGAACAGGACATGCTCGCGCGCCTGCGCACCCTGTCGCTTGCCGATCGCCAGGCCGTTCTCCTGCTGGTCCAGGACAAACAGCGCATCCAGCAGCTGGAACGGCAATTGAGCGCGCTGACCAGTCGCTCGCCCAATACCGCCAGCGGCTAGCCCCGGCGGCGCCAGCGCTGGATAAGTTCGCGCGGGTCCAGCGTATCCAGCCAGACCATCACCTTGAGGCTGATGGGGATCACCACCACGGCAGCCACGAACCCCGCCATGCCGCGGCTCAGCAAGGGCACCAGTGACGAAACCAGCGGCTCGAACAGGTGGCCCACCCCCACGGTCACGAACACCAGCAAAAGTTTCTTGCCCAGTGTCAGGCGCCTGGCCTTGTTGGTGATCAACCGGTCGCGCGCCGCGCTCACCAGCAAAGCCCCCAGCAGCGCGGCGAACAATACGTTGCCATCCACGCCCAGCAACTCAACCAGCGCCCGGGCCAGGCTGTCGAAAACAGATTCTTCAGTCATGGGCAGCCCCTCGGTGTGCAGCGGCCAGGTAGCCCGCCGAGCCCAGGTTATGCATCACCGCTGCTTCGACAAAGCGGATGTAGCACACCCGCAATGCACGCCCATGGTCATGCCCGGCCACATCCTCGAGGCGCTTGTAGCCCCGTTCTCGCAACACCGCCCGCCAGCGCGCGAATTCGCGTGCCGCGTCGATGGCGGCGCAGCGTGCGGCCACTTCCAGCGCAGCCTCACTGACAGGCCGCTGCAGGTTCAGGCGCTCACGCAGCCTGCCGAGGTCCACCCGTGGCCAGAATGGGTCATGGCAATCGGCAAAACGGGGTAACCGAGGATCGTTGCCCATGCTTCACCCCCTCACTGCTCGGCCAGCATGCCGTAGCGAATGGCCTTGATCACCGCAGCCACCCGCGTGGGCACGTCGAACTTGCGCAGGATGTTCGACACATGGAAGTTCACTGTCGATTCCTTGCACTCAAGGATCTGGCCAATCTCCCACGAGCTCTTGCCGTAGGCACACCACAACAGTACTTGCCGTTCACGGGGCGTCAGGCGAACCGGGGCGTCCACCAGGGGTTGCTGCGAGTGTCGTGCGTTGTCAGTCATGTTTGAACTCCACGGGTGATTGAGCGAGGCATCGCTGCCGGTCTGCAATCACCTTACGAAGCGCAGGTCGCTCTGCTCCATCTCTACGGCTTGTAAAGAACTTTCGTACAAAACCGTCTGACGAAGGTTGCGCGATATTTGTCGGCTTTCCTCGTGCTCCAAGCGGCATTTCGCTCGTCTCAACGCCGTTGTCCAATCGCCTTTCGCCTGGAGTCGTACAATGCGTTGCGTTTTGCCCCCGCCATCCTGCCTCGGCCTGCTGGCTGCTTTCGCTGCCTCCCAGCCCGCCCTGGCGGCACCTTCGGTCGAGTTGGGCCAGGTGCTGATCACCGATGAGGAGCAGAACGACCTGACCGCAGCCAGCGAACGCCTGCACGAAGTACCGGGCGCCAGCAACCTGGTGGACATGCAGCGTGTCGGACAAGGCCGGGTTGCCAGCAACCAGGATGTACTTGCCTACCAGCCCGGAGTATTCGCCCAATCGGCAGGCAACGATGGCATCAAGCTTTCGATCCGCGGTTCGGGCATCAACCGCGCACCTGGGGCCCACGGTTCCGGGGTGTACACGATGTTCGACGGCCTGCCGCTGACCGGCCCGGGCGGTACGCCCTACGAGCTGTTCGAGCCGCTGTGGCTGAGCCGTGCCGAAGTGCTGCGCGGTGCCAACGGCTTCGACCAGGGTGCCCTCGCCCTTGGCGGTGCAATCAACTACGTCACCCACACCGGCTACGATGCCGCACCGCTGCAGGTGCGCTACGAAGTCGGCAGCCGCGGCTACCAGCATCGGCACATCAGCTCGGGACAGGTGCTGGGCAACCTCGACTACTACGTGGCCCTGACCGATTCGGAATATGACGGCTACCAGGCGCACAGCAGCGGCAGCGCCAAGGGCGTTGCCGCCAACATCGGCTACCGCTTCAACCCGAACCTGGAAACCCGCTTCTACCTGCGCTATCGGGAAACCGAGAACGAATTGGCCGGGCGCCTGACCAAGGATCAGATCAAGCACCACCCCCGCGCGGCCAACCCGGCCTACCTGGCCCGCGACGACAGCCGCCCGCAACCGGGCAGCACCTGGGTGGGCAACAAGACCACCTTCTACCTCGACGACGATGCGCGGCTGGAAGCCGGCCTGGTCTACCACGACTACCCGATGGACCTGCGCGAAGGCCCAATGCGCCTGAAGGTGGCCTATACCGATGTGAGCGGCACCTTGAACTACTTCCGCCGCGACACCCTGTTCGGCCACGAGAGCAAGACCACCATCGGCTGGCGCACCACCAAGCACCTGCCCAACAGCGGTGCTTCGCAGTTCACCCGCAATGGCGACGTGTTCGGTGAGCGCACCCGTGACTTCAGCTACCAGGGTTCGGACACCGTGCTACATGTGGGCAATGACCTGGAGCTGGTACCGAACCTGTGGCTGACCACTGGCCTGGCGATGATCTATACCCGCCGTGAAAGTGATGTCACTTACCACCCTGCCGGGGGCGGCAAAGTGAGCCAGCATGACTGGGACTATGCACCACGCCTGGGGCTGCGTTATGACATCAGCCCGGACCTGCAGGTGTACGGCAACCTGAGCCGCTCGGTCGAACCACCCCATCCCTGGGCCCTGATCTGGAGTGCGCCCACAGCCAATCAACCGATCGAAATGCAAAACCAGACGGCCACCACACTGGAATTGGGCGCACGTGGCGAATCGGCATTGGGGCATTGGGACCTGGCGTGGTACTACTCGCAGGTTCGCCATGAATTGCTGGCGGTGGAGATCGTGCAAGGCGCTCCGGCCAAGGAATTCAACGCCAGCCCCACCGTGCACCAGGGTGTGGAGGCAGGCCTCGACAGTACCCTGTGGGAACGCGCCGGTACTGGCAAGCTCAGCCTGCGTCAGGCCTATACCTTCAGTGACTTCCACTACCGCGATGACGACAGGTTCGGCGACAACCGCCTGCCGGGCATCCCCATGCACTACTACCAGGCCGAGCTGCGCTATGACTGGCCGAGCGGCTTCTATGCAGGGGTGAACACGCAGATGGCGTCGAAGGTGCAGGTGGACTACGCCAATAGTTACCACGCCGATGAATATGCCTTGCTCGGCGCACGCCTGGGCTGGGACTCACCGAAGCAGGACTGGCAGACCTGGCTGGACCTGCGCAACCTCACCAACAAGCGTTATGCGGCGACGGTGACACCTGGCTACAACGATGCAGGAAAGGATGAGGCCCGTTCGACCCCGGGCGAAGGCTTTGGCGTGTATGCCGGGGTTTCCTACAGCTTCCGCTAGTCCGCTGGGGGCCGCTGCGCGGCCCATCGCCGGCAAGCCAGCTCCCACACCGACCGCATCGTTCTCAATCCATGTGAATTTCCTGAAGAAGCAAATCTCCAGAGCCAACCCGGTCGGTGTGGGAGCTGGCTTGCCGGCGATGGGCTGCGCAGCAGCCCCTTTTGAAAGCTGACACCGAATGAACAGGCCTCAAACCGCCCTGTTCAACTTCACCCAGGAAGCGAACTTGTCGATAAACGCCTGCAAGAACGGCCGAGTCTTGTCACTGAGCTTGCCCGCATCGTCGAACAGACTAGCCGCGCCACCGATGTAGGCCTCGGGCATCTGCATGCACGGCATGTCCAGAAACACCAGCGACTGGCGCACGGCATGGTTGGCGCCAAAGCCACCAATGGCCCCCGGCGACACACTGACCACCGCCGTCGGCTTGCCACTCCAGGCGCTTTGCCCGTAGGGCCGCGAGCCCACATCGATGGCATTCTTCAGGCCGCCAGGCACCGAGCGGTTGTACTCCGGGGTGACGAACAGCACCGCATCGCTACGGCGGATCTCGTCGCGAAAACGCTTCCACGCTTGCGGCGGCGCTTCGGCCTCGACATCCTCGTTGTACAACGGCAAATCGCCAATCTCGACGATCTTCAGGGCAAGGCTGGACGGCGCCAGCTCTGAGAGTGCGCGGGCGATCTTGCGGTTGTAGGACTCCTTGCGCAAGCTACCGACGACCACTGCTACCGAATACACCTGGCTCATGGCAATTTCCAACCTCTGCTGGGTAAAGGGACGTTGTAGTTATAGATGACCGTTCCTCGGCGCTTTGGTTTTTTTTCCGCGGGGCGAAAACTTCCGACGCTGTTCCACGGTCTATGCCTGCAGACATTTCTCACGTAATTCAGAGGTTTCCACCCAAATGGCAGCAGTAATGGTCGGCCAATTCCACGCCCGTGACGCCGAAGGCCGCATCTACCCCGTGCACGAGTTCCAGGAGTCGACCCTGCAAACCGACGGCAGCACGCTGGGCGCCCCCATCACCACCTATCGCCTGGCCATCGGCGACAAGGTCAACCACCTGGGTGAAAACCGCTTCGAACTGGCGCGCAGCGGCGTCGAGATCATTCGCATTCCTTGATGCAATCCACCGTGTAGCAGCCGCTTTCGTTCTGCAGGCCGTGCACGTCGGCGACGAAACCAGGGAAGCCTTGGTTGAACGCCCGGGCAAAGGCCAGGTAATCGATTATCGAGCGGGTCGCCTCGGTGAACCGCTCCCCTGGCATGATCAACGGAATACCAGGTGGGTACGGCACCAGCATAACCGCCGCCACCCGCCCCAGCATCGCCTCGATCGGCACCGCCTCCACCTCACCGCGCACCATCTGGTCATAGGCCCGGGCCGGGCTCACGGCCACCTCCGGCAAGCGCGTGAACAGCCGCTTCAATTGCTTGGCCGTGGCATTGGCGCGGTAGCAGCCATGCAACTGGTCGCACAGGTCGCGCAGGCCCATGCCCAAGTAGCGTGAGGCATCGGCCGCCACCACGCTCGGCAGGCAGTCGCTCAGGGCGGTATTGCCGTCATAGTGGCGCTTGAACTCCAGCAATTCGGTAAGCAAGGTGCTCCATTTGCCCTTGGTGATGCCCATGGAGAACAGCACCAGAAAGCTGTACAGGCCGGTTTTCTCCACCACCAGCCCCCGCTCCCAGAGGAACTTGCTGACCACCGCCGCCGGGATGCCATGCTCCCCCAGCGCACCGCCCGCGCTCAGGCCCGGCATTACCAGGGTCACCTTCAAAGGGTCGAGCAGCACATAGTCGTCCGCCACTTCGCCAAAGCCATGCCACTCCGCCCCCGGCTGCAGCAGCCAGTCCTGCGCGGCCAGGCGGTGGATGCCTTCGGCGCTCGGCGGCTGCCAGATGCTGAACCACCAGTCGTCCGCAGCGATGTGCTCGCGCAGGTTGGCCAGGGCACGGCGAAAGCTCAGCGCCTCGTCGAACATTTCTTGCAGCAGCGAACGCCCGGCCGGCCCTTCCATCATGGTCGAGGCCACGTCCAGCGAAGCGAGGATGCTGTACTGCGGCGAGGTCGAGATGTGCATCATGAACGCTTCGTTGAAGCGGTCACGGTCCAACTGGCGCCTGGCCCCGTCCTGCACATGAATCATCGAGGCCTGGCTGAACGCGGCCAACAGCTTGTGGGTGGAATGGGTGCTGAACACCAGCGGGCTGTCTGCCGCGCAGGCCGTGCCCATGGCATGGCGCCCGGTGAAGAAGTCGTGGAAGGCTGCATAGGCGAACCAGGCCTCGTCGAAGTGCAGCACCTCGACACTGGCACCCAGGGTCTGCTTGATCAGCCCGGCGTGGTAGCACAGGCCGTCGTAGGTGGAGTTTGTCACCACCGCCAGCTTGATGCGCTGCCCGCGATCACGGGCGAGAGGGTTGGCCTGGATCTTCGCCTGGATCGCCTCGGCGCTGAACTCGCTGAGCGGGATCGGGCCGATGATGCCGAGCTCGTTGCGCTCCGGGCAAAGATAGAGGGGAATGGCACCGGTCATGATGATCGCGTGCACCACCGACTTGTGGCAGTTGCGGTCCACCAGCACCAGGTCGTCGCGGCCGACCATGGCGTGCCAGACGATCTTGTTGGCCGTGGAGGTGCCATTGATCACGAAGAAGGTGTGGTCGGCGCCAAAGTTGCGCGCGGCCCTGGTTTCGGCTTCGGCCAAGGGGCCGGTGTGATCGAGCAGCGAGCCCAGCTCCGGCACGGAAACGGACAAGTCCGAGCGCAGGGTGTTTTCCCCGAAGAACTGGTGAAAGGCTTGGCCCACCGGGCTTTTGCGATAGGCCACGCCGCCACCGTGGCCCGGGGTGTGCCAGGAATAGTTGGACTGCGCGGTGTGCTGCACCAGGGCCTTGAAGAACGGCGGCAGCAGGCCGTCGAGGTAGATATGTGCGGCACGCGCCACCTGGCGAGCGAGAAACGGTACGGTGTCTTCGAACAGGTAAAGAATGCCGCGCAGCTGGTTGAGCTCACTCATGGCTTCGGCAGGGGCGTTCTCCAGGGTTACCTGTTCGCCCAGGGCGAAAATCGGCAGGTTGGGGGCACGCAGGCGGGCCAGGCGGATCAGCTCGGCCATGTTCTGCAGCAGGTGGGTATTCTCGCCGACGCCCTCGGCGGCAATCAGCATGCAGGCCAGGCCATGGTGGGTGGCGGCGACCAGGCAGGCCTCGGCATGGTCGGCGGCGGCGAGGATGGCAAAGCCGTCCTGGCGCAGTTCCTCGGCGATGCCCCGCACACGCTCGCCAGCGACGCTGTCGGCCTTGATGGCGCGGTGCACGATGAGGATGGGGAACTTGAGGTCCTTGTACATCAGGTGGCTACCTCCGAAGGACATGGCGTCCATTTCAGGGTAGTAGAACCTGTGTGGGCAAGACCTGCCTCTTCGCGGGCTTGCCCGCTCCCACAGGATTCCCAACAGGCTCAAGGCCTGTGCAATACCTGTGGGAGCGGGCGAGCCCGCGAAGTGGCCGGAGCAGGCGAAAGATCAGCCAGCAGGTGTCTCGGTCAGAGCCTGCCACATGGACGGCCCACCCGCCGACTTGGCAATGGCCGCCAGGCGCTCGGCATGCGCCTCCAGCTCCTCGGCACTGGCCATGATCACCCTCCCGGGCACACGCCCGGTAATACGGCGAATCTCGCTGCCACCAGCACCCGCCCCTTCATCCCCGGCCTCTGCCCCATGCCCGGCCAGTGACAGGCTGGTCTGGCCACCGGTCATTGCCAGGTAGACGTCAGCCAACAGTTCCGAGTCGAGCAATGCGCCGTGCAGTTCACGGCCCGAGTTGTCGATGTCGTAGCGTTTGCACAGCGCATCCAGGCTGTTGCGCTGCCCCGGGTGGCGCGAGCGCGCCAGCAGCAGGGTGTCGAGGATGGTGCAGTGCTGCGAAATGTCCGCGCGGTCCTGCTGGCCCAGCAAGGCAAATTCGTTGTTGATGAAGCCAACGTCGAACGCCGCGTTATGGATGACCAGGGTGGCGCCCTGGATGAACTCGAAGAACTCTTCGGCGACATCGCCAAAGCGCGGCTTGCCGACCAGGAAGGCATCGGTGATGCCGTGGACGTTGATGGCGCCCTCGTCACTCTCGCGGTCCGGCTGCAGGTAGACGTGGAAGTGCCGCCCGGTCAGGCGCCGGCCGATGACCTCGACACAGCCGATCTCGATGATCCGGTGGCCTTCGCTGACCGGCATGCCCGTGGTTTCGGTATCGAGAATGACGAACCGTTTATCTTGCTGCTGCTCCACGCGGGGCGCTCCAACTTGCATCAGTTACAAAGGCCGGAATTGTACCCCAGCTCAACGCTGGGTGCGCCCCCTCTCCCAGAAATGCCTGAGCGACCGTCAGGCGTTGCTGGCTCAAGGATCTGCGAGGCTGATCCTACAGGGAGCGCTGTGACTCCACCATCTGCCTTCCTATTCCTCAGCATTGGCGAAGGCTTTGACACTCTTCTGCTTAGTGAAAGCAGGTGCTGACGCCAGGCACCTGGAACTCAGCACGCGGAGGCCCTCGACGGCCCAGTCGTCACATGAGCCTTTCTCGCTGCTACCAGAGAAGACCATAGTGCTGCGTGTTGCCATGCTTTGTACGAAAACGGATGATGCTGTATCAAATCGACATCGCGGAGCCAGGCGCGCTTATGAGCAAGACGAACAACATTTCGATCGGCACCATGCACAACTCACAGGTGCAACAGGATGCCCAGCAGTCCACCCAGCATCTTGACCAGAGCGTGCAGCATGTGGACTTGAAAGCGTTTCTGGAGGCTTTTTCTCAAGACATTGGCAAAGTCAGCGATCCCGCCGTCGCGCAGGGCCTTCGGGCCGATGTCGAAACTATCCGTCTGCAGAGCGCAGCACCATCTCCCAAGAAAAGCATCATCAAGGAATGCCTTCACTCGATCAGAACGATCCTGGAGGGTACGGCTGGCAGCGTACTCGCGTCCTACCTTCCATCAGTCATCACCTTGCTCGGAGCGCTGTAACCCAATGGACAGTCTCGTGTTAGAGCTGCAGAGAGACGTGCTCGACCGGACGATCCACATTCCGGATCTACTGCGTAAAGCCCTACTCGTGTCTAGAAAACTCAAAATCAAAGATATCGAGGAGTGGCTCAATGACGAGCTGAACGGGTACGAGCTGCGATCAGTTCCTGACTACCGACTGCTTACCGGCGAGCTGAAAGCTTTCAATCCACGCCAAGGCTGGATACCTGTTGACATGGGCGGCGAGCTTCACGCCTCGATGTGTGAAACCCCCGCTCGCGACTCAGTGAGCCAGATCATTGATCTGGTGGAGCGCACAGAGATCGGGACGGTAATGGTCAAGTTTCCAGCCGACCTCAATGCTGCCTTCAGAAATCTGATGAGGACAGACTTTCAGCCGGCCCTGCATGTACCCGTACACAAGCTGGTTCGTATCCTGGATGTCACGAAAACCAAGGTCTTGGATTTTGCACTGGATTTGGAGGCCCGAGGGATCCTCGGCGAAGGTATCCGCTTCACCAAAGCAGAGGAGCAGCTCGCCCAGTCGATCACCTACAACACGATTAACATCGAGAAGATGGAGAATTCTCAGCTCCAGCAGTCGAGCCAAGGGTCAGGGCAGCGTAGGGGGTAGAGCGCGCCTCAGAGAAACATCGTCACCCCCTATGTCCCCATGGCACATACTCGCCCCCATCGGATGGGCGGGTTGCACAGGCCTGTACGTGAAAGAATCCATCATCCCCAGATCGAGTAAGCGTCCGGCCAAGTCACCTACCGAACCCCAGCATTAAGAGCGATGGTGTCCGCGTATTTTTAAGCGGACGCGATCGCCCTTGTAGCGATGGTCTTGGTACCTTACAGGTGAGTAGGCTCAGCGCCCTAGACGAACTTCGGAATGGCCCGGATACATGAGGACGGCGATAGCTGGCGTTACCAGCATCTCCAACCACTGCGACTGACCCGGCGCCAAAAGCCCACCTACGGCGGCAACGATGACGGCTACGAAATAAATTGAAATCTGGTTTTGCTCTAGCTGTTCGCCTATCCTCAGGCAGACTAAGCCACTATGATTAGCGCACTGCATAAAAATCAACCTTCGCCCATAAACACCGCCTCCGACCAATACCGTAGCAACAGTAATTCCTTGCTTTGAGCTGCCAAGGCAAGCATTACCTTACCCCTAACTAAAAACACTCAATTTATCGACATCATGCGCGAACCCAAACAGACAAATAAGTTATTCTCACTTACAGCCTTATTAATCTCAGTCACTGCAATTTTAGCCTTGATGATTCATCAAAATCATCCAATGGCCTTTCTAATTGGCCTACTGATCGCCACAGCGATGCTTGCGACGCTATCCCACCACTACCACTGGTTCAAACTAGACGACAGGCAACTATTCAAGCAACCGCTTTTTATTATTGCAACTACCTATCCAGCATACCTATTCATATTATTCGGAGCTTGGACATGGAAAAATTACAGCTTGAACCTTTCATCTGAAGGCTATGGCCTATTTCTTGAGATCAGTAAATTCCCACTCATCATACTTGCGTCTTCCGTACCTCTTGGGGCCATAGTGAACAATGTGCATCGCACGATCCAGACGGAAAAGCAAATTGACGACACTGGTGCTAAAAATAGAAACGACATTTACTATGGCCATGTCAAGTTTATACTAGATCAATTCGACAAAATCAAAGGAAAAGAAATAAATTTTGAGCACCACTTAGAAGAACTAAATAACACCACACAAGAAGACAAACCTGAACCCCAGACATTCAAAATAGAGTCATGCATATTCATCAGGCAACCCATGGATCTCTACAGGAAGATATACAAGCACTCAAGCGCCCAAAACAACCCTAACTTTATGGTCTGCCCGGAATTTCTCGACAGTCTTAGCAAAGAGTGGAGCAACATCCATCAACTATGCCTCTATAAAGCAGAGCGCAAGCCGGAACAGAATTTTAAACTCCCCCAAGAGCTGCACATAAAAGATCACAGCGACATCGACATCGCGTACACCAATATCTGCAATCTCTTATGCTTGGGCGGATTTCATTCCGACTACAGCCTCGCACTTCAAGCTAAGAAGTCGGGCTGGCAGTGGTACTCAACTTTTCTTACTAGCGTTCACATGTATGATTCCCTTCGTTCGCTGGCTACTGTAACAGGATCGATTCTGGATAGAGTTAGAGACGAAAACGTCGACCTGCTTTTCCCTTCAAACGAGTCTGTTTTTAAAATAGGCTCCGGCTTTGTAAGCGATTTCAATATGTTCTTCGATACTGTGTGCATTGGATCATATCAACCCCCGACACTCACGCACATCCAACTCCTTCACTTAAAAGAAGCCACCTGCGGTGCTTAGATGAAGCCTAGTTGTGAGCGCGGCTTCAAATAGCCGTATGGAAAAGAATCTTAGATAAGGCGCAGCCATGCCATCAACACTCGCCCCACCTGCGAAACTCCACGCATGTTTGAGTAGCCTGAGCGCAATACGATCAGGCTCTCACGCTGCTTGATGGATCGGCTCACAAAGCAGTACTTGAGAGAGTCCAGCGATTTGCTTTCGTTGCAGGTGTACGTAGTCCAGGCCCTCCTCGACGCCAATGCTGACTACCGCTGATGTACCGCACGCTCTTCACGGAGTATTTCAAGTTCGTCCAGGTTCTTTAGATTCGGCACGCCTACCTGGACGACCTCAAACTCTCCCCCGACAAGGCAATATCTTTCATGCCCCGCCTCACTGGGTATCTTTCCTCCGTGGCCAATCCAGGGGGATGAGCGCATCCGCCGAGAGCTTGTTCCAGCGTTTACGGGTGGCTGCGACGTAGCGTGGATCGTCGCCGAAGAACGCGTGCTCAATGAGCAGTACCTGGAGGCCCTCCTGCGCGGCGGTGGCGTTGAACAGAAAGTCGAGGTGTCGGCGCATGGCCGATACTTCTTCGTTTTCGCCAATGTCCGATTCATCCTCACCACGCTGCGGATAGTAAGGCCGGCTGATCTGGTCGAACGCCAGAAACGCAGGGACTGGCGCGTTCACCTTCGACAAGTACTTCTGGAGCGCGAACGAGAGCGCGATGTGAATGGCCAGGTAATTCTCGTCAGAGCCTGCATCCGGCAGCCTCAAGACGGCACCAGAATCCTTCTCGATGATCGCGATATCTGGCGGTTTAGCCGAAAACTCCAGCTCTGCACCTATGCACGGTTGACCCGTGGGCAAATCTGCAAATCCCTCGGACAAGTATTGGGAAATCTTGCGTTCTGCGTGAGAGAGCAGGACTTGCTTGGCTGAGCTATCAACAAGGGATTCCAGTTCCAGAATCTGCTCTCGCAGGACGTCTAGGTCAGGGCCAGGCAAAGGAGTGGTCGGGTTCATCTCCAGGAATTGATGAACCCTTCCCAGCAGCAGTACGCGGTACTGGGCGAGGCTCTCCAGCTGCTTGGCCTCTTCACTCTGCCTGACCCAGGTTTTTATGCGCTCGTCGACGCCATGGAGCTTCAAATTCAGGCGCGAGAGCTCCAGTTGCAACGAATCCTCGTGTTCGACGAATCGCGGTCGGACATCCTCGACAGCGATGGTTTCTGATCGCACGATGCTCATCGACCGATGGATGGCTTTAGAGATTTCGATACCACGCTCGCTTGGCGTCTCACACAGCGGGCAGGCAGAGGATGCTGGCTGTAGGTGCTCGGCAATCTTGAGCTTTTCATACTGCCGACGTACAGACCCTTCGAAGGCCTTCATGTCCTCCAGGGTCTTACGGGTTGCGCGCGACTTGCGACGCACATTCTCGATTTCGTTAAGCAGGCTTCGGCGCTGCGCGTAAAGATTGGTCAGTTCGGATTCTTCCGGGTTCTTACCGGCACCTGGCTTGGATTGCTTGATCTGCGTCAGCGCCGCCTGCAGTTCAGGCTCGCTGGCCATATCTGAAGGTAGGTCAGCCAAGCCATTGCGATGGGCATCAATCAGCAATCGCATCGCAAACTTTTTGTAGTCACTGCCCGCTGCCTGTCGAGCCCTGAGTCTGCGCTCTTCGCGCTCAAGCTTCTTTCGAAGGTCACGCAAGCGTCGCTCTTGCAGCACCGTGTCCTGGTTCACCACCCCCAAGAAGTAAGGCATGGTTTCGATGATGGCAGGCGCTTCATCGGCCTGATCAAGCCCGTGTAGCAACGCCGTCTCGTTGTAGATGACGTCTTTGGGGACAAACATATAAGCCGTTGCGTGGCGCACGGTAGGCCGCCATTTGCGCGCCGTTCTGTCATCTAAGGCCTCGGGTAATCCGGCAATGCCGAATGCACGCTCGATAAAGCCTTTGCCCGCATCAAGCGTCGTGGCGCCTTGGAACGCCTCCACGGATTGCGGTATGGGAAGATTGCGTCCATTGCTCACGAACATCCGGGTGCTCGTGCCCTGGCCAACAGGCGGAATGAGACGACCGGTGATCATCTGCATGTCACCCATCACCCACTTTACGCCCACAGCTACACTATGCCGTTTGACGTGAGCAGCGAGCTCGCACTTGCTCGAACCCAAGCAATAGTCGATGGCTTTGATCAGGGTTGATTTACCTGTACCCGATGCACCGGTAATGATATTCACCTGGCCCGGTTTCAGGTCGAGTATGCGAACCCGTCCCGCTTCACCGACAAAGAAAATATCCGAAATATTCCAGCGTCTCATAGCTCCAGGCCCATCATGTCGAACGCCGTCCTTGTTGATCCCGCCAAGGCAAACCAATGGCCCAAGCGGTCAATATTCTTGAAGATTTGTTGGGTGTTTTCGCTCAACTGCTTGGGGAGCATTTTCGGGAGAGTTGAAGCGCCAGGTATCAGCCGCCCCTCGGTATCGATCGCCAATAGGTGGCTAAAGCAAGCAAAGCGAATCGCCTCTGTCACGATATCTAGAGAGCCATTGACGCGATCAGCGAGCCGAATCTGGATCACCGGATTTCGCCGAAGCCATTCAAGCAAACCCGTTCGGCGATCGGTGCTGTTGAAAGTCGGCGCAAGCTCTCCAGAAAGCGCCAAGGGCAGCGCGGCGTAACACAGCGAAATATCCGGGTCGTAGTCGGCACCCCCACGGTAAGCCCCTACGAAAGTGGCCAAGAGCGCAGCGCAGTAGGCCGGATTGGTCTCAGCATAAATGTCATGAGCAATAGCCATGGCTCATGCCTCCAGGAGCTTGCGGTAGTCGGGGTGCCACCCAACCTGAAGATCGATCGCCAGCACTTGGTATGTGCCGCGAACGTAGTAATGGCCATTCCAACTCGGTGCAATAGGCTCGACTTGGCTCGGTGCATCCCTGTGCGTCCAACGCAGCAGTTCCAGCCCCTTGGCTTTCACCTCGGACTCATCAAGCTCCTCGCAATCTTCGGCCAATTCAACATGGCGATCGGCCCAATGCTCGGTGAGTTTCGCGTCGTATCCGGCAATCTTCGAGCGCATGCCAGGGTTATCGACGATCCATTTTGCCCGCTGTTCCTTCGCGCGCCACTCCTCACGAACTGCCTTAGCGATATCCGACGGTTTGCCACCAACCAGTCCAATCTGTCGATACAGCATGCCATCAGCATGGTAATCATCAGGGTGGCTCACCATGTCGAAGTCAGCTATGAGCTGCTCGTCTTCCAACTGCGCGATAATCGAAGAAATGCACTGTTGCATTTCGCTGCGCTGGATGACCCGTTCACGGTTGCCGCACAGGGAGTAAACGACTTGTTGATCCCACCAGGCCAACAGATGCCCGGCGACTATCATCTGTTGATCCTTGGGAATGATGTGCAGCCTTTTGGCAACCTCGCTCTGAATGCGCGCAATCGGGATACTGTCCTGCTGAATCCGTACGCGTCGTAACAAGCTCAGCCTGGCAGTGGGGGTAAGCGCGAGAAACGCTTCACAACCAGCCGCGCGGGCTGCATGTGACATATTGGCTCCCGCCGCCTTCGCTTCAGCACGCCCCTCCACAACGCGTGTCGCTTCCTCGGTCATTGCCTTGAGGAGGGCCTGCCGATTGCTCTTCGGATCACACAAGGCAATCAGGGGAGAATCGCCCGGCACCTTTCCGACTGATACGAGGTGGAATGTTGTATCGGCAAGCGATACTAACGGTAGAACATCGATCCATACGCGCAACGTTTTCCATAGCGCTACCGAAGCGAGGGTAACGGGGGGTGGGTTTTTCTGGATGGAATGTTTTAACTGATAGAGCAGCG
Organism: Pseudomonas sp. XP1; assembly: GCF_053557675.1. Classification (NCBI taxonomy): domain Bacteria; kingdom Pseudomonadati; phylum Pseudomonadota; class Gammaproteobacteria; order Pseudomonadales; family Pseudomonadaceae; genus Pseudomonas; species Pseudomonas sp. XP1. The sequence continues at coordinate 101,105 of NZ_JBNRIJ010000013.1, forward strand.
TTTGCCCGTTAGCCCTGAGCTCCACATCGTCGAGCCGCTCCACCGCGACTGCAGCATGATGCTCAGCGTCATCAGCGCTCTGAGATAGGAGAGTCAGCAGAGCAAATTGACTCTGGTAGTAAAAACCCAGGGCGGCAGCCGTTGCCTCATGAACCACGTTCGAGTCTATGTTATCCATCACCCCTACAAGCGCCTCCCGCTGCTGTATGCGATCCGTATGTGCCGGGCAAAAATGATAACAGAGTGCCACTAATCAAGGCACGTCACCCGTGACTCAGCGCTGGAGCAACCGCCACGTTTGAGGGGTGGGGGGTTAGCAGGCAGATCGAATGAAAACGAGTGGCAGGCCAGGTGAATCACCCCCACAGCCTGCTGACGCTGCTGATCAAGCATTACCAGCAGGCACATGTCCTTCAATCTTCGGTGCTAGCTAAAAGAGATGTCTTCTCCCGCACATTAACCACCTGGATATCCTTGTCTGGGTTTCGGCGCCAATTGAACACCAGCCACAGTAGACCAGCCAAACTCGACAATTAGAATAGCGTTTTTAGCCGCGAGACCGATGATGATAATCAGGCCGACCTTGAAGAACACGTCGTTGGGCAAGGAGCCGATGCCAGAACCGCAGATCCACAACCCGCAGTGATGGAGAGCTCGCGCCGTGAGCCCCTCTGGATAATCAACCGAAAGATCTAGGGTTTCGCCTTTCCGGTCATGGCGTGGACATAGATCAGACCTCTTGTTTGAGCCGCCTTGATCTTGCAATCCAGCATCTGAGCGAACGTCAGCATTCCCTCCAATACGAGTATGAGATCGCCTCCGTCGATGAGCACCGTTTTGATTGCTTTTCCAGCGATCAGCGAGCTAACCACCTGCTCGCTAAAACCGTGAATTGAGATGAACAGGCCACGGCCATACATTTTGCCTTCAACCTTGCCCGCAAACTGGTACACCGACTCGTTGGCAGCTGCCTTCTCTTGCCACTTCGCCTCGATGAGGTAATGCTCACCGTCGTATTTGACGGCGCCATCAATCTGCTCACCCCTTTCTCGGAATGCTTCCGTCACCTCCAATGAAGAAACGCGCGCAAGGTCATGAAGAATGCGCTCCAATGCGTACCCGCGCTTGCTTCCAATCTGCTCGCCCTGAAGTAGCGAAATGAACTGCTTCTTGAGGTCTGGCAGGGTCGACTTGGCTGTGCGACTTTCTGACTCCCGCCGCTCCCGCTCTCTCCTGACCTCATGGATTTTATGGTCACGAATCTCCTGCAACTGCTTGAGGTGGGTGATCGCATTCTGGGCTTGCGTACGATCCAGCTTTTGCAGGCGGTCAAAGTAGTACTCGTCAAAATGCGTCCAGTTGACGAGCGTTTGCAGCATAGCTCTGAATTGACCCAAGCCATCATCTGGCTTGCGGCTCAAGTGGTTAAACATCGCGTCAACGATGGCTGAGCGGGTCAGCGCCTTGTAGTCACCGAGCGCGCTAATATCTGCTTTGGTGCAGCTGTGGTTGCCAAAAAAACTGACGATGTCGTCCTTTGGCCAGAGCAGGTTGAGAATGCACTGCCGCATGGCCAGCTTGATGTCGGATGGAAAACTCATAGAACAGTCCACGCGCGTCAAAGGGAAGCCCAGTGTAAGGGCTGGAGGCTGCTCGCCACTACTACCGTTTCCATCGTGGCTAACGCACCACCTCTCCCACGCTGGAGAGCCAGAATTCAGACTCGCGCGCCCGTGGGCTCATGCAGTCCAAGCGAGAGTCATGTGATTCCTATCCAATCCGACATTCCGTTTGCCACCCACCTACTGATCACAACGCTCTGCGCTCCATCCTGCGTAACTATAGCGATCAATGATCGACACCGACATTCTGGAAATAGCATATAAGCACCACCGCTTTTTACGACAAAAAGTGCTTGAAATATTTAAAGCTCACCCTGAAAGCTAAAGAGGGATAGTTTCAATTAAAATAAGGGAAGTATTCAGATGCCACGCCGAGCAGATGATCCGATCGCCAAATACAATAAAACGGTACGAACTTGGTGCAACTGGGAAGTAGAGTTACACCACGCTGAGCATGACCAGTCCGTACGCTGTATATCGCATTGAAAAAACAACGGGGGGAGCGATTTTTCATGGGATGCATTCCGACAGAGACGCCCGTTGGGGCCCTCATGTGCTGCGCAAGCCTCTGCCAGCATTACTACGCTCTCGGAAAGGCCAGCAGCGAGACTCCTGACGGCTCAGGTTGCGACAGGGGCCAACCGGATGGTTTACTCACTCCTTTTACAAGGAGTTCCCATGCGAATCGCACTGCATCCGCGCACCCGCCTTCCTTTGAATGCGGGCGGTTACGAGCTGGCGTTCGGAAAGCCGCTCGACTCATCTGGTAACAAACGGCATCGTCCAGATGCCCTTTGCAGCGTATGCAGCCAAGGTGTATATCTGCGCGCCGAGCACAGTAAAGAGACAGTCCCCAACTTTGCGCATCGGCGAAATAGCCAATTCTGCCCGCTAAAAGACTTCAACGCGCAAGCATATCGAGCCCTGAATCCTACCCATGGCAATCCCGCCGCCGCGCAACAGCTCAAGGCAGAATTCTTCGCTAGCTGGAAACACCACTGGGTAGAGTTCAACCGCATCATCAAGTATGCATCCATCAAAGATTTCTATGCCATTCTCAACTATGCCAACCAAAATAGAATCTGGCACTATACCGGAATGCAAGCTCAAGACGTGCTGGCCGTCCTCTTGACACTGATGGACTTCGCCCCACTCCCCAAGCACAAACGTTACATGCGCGACTTCGGCGTTCGATTCCTATATCAGGGCACTATCGCCAACACCGATCAATACTGGAACCTTCCCGCTAACCAGCGGCAGCTCCTGCTCGTGAAATATGATTTCCCTGGAACAACCCGATCGTTTCAGGAAAAAAATGTTTCTGGCAGGGACGTCGTCACCTTTGATCCTGCTTATATGACCGGAGTCTATGTTGAAGCACCGGAAGTACATGGTTTTGTAGAGCAGTTTATGAAAGAAAAATTCCCAAACGATATTTGACGGGCAGTCATGTTAGCGATTCATAGGCGCCTACCCGAGAGATCATAGTGTTGCGCGGGAGTTTACTTCTCCTGAATTAACCTCGCTGCCCAGGGGCTTGGCGTGAGGCGGCAGGCGGCAGCGCATGATGAAGGTAGGCGCAGAAGCTCGCTCAGGACTGAACGTCAAGGGTAGGAATGGCCATCAACCTAGCTATGCAAACATCGTGACCCTCGGGATTCGCAAGCTAGTAGATCATGATGCCAAGACGGGCTCCGTTTGGAGCCTTATCCAAAAAATTGAAAACCGCCCAGATCTGCTCACCCGCGAGCTATACGTGTGTAACGACGGTCTGCCGTTCTACGACAACGCCTTTGGGAGCGTTGTGGCCACAGCTGACTTCAGTCCTATGGAGTACCTTGATCAGCCGTGGGTCACCCCGCAGAACATCCCCGCCCTTGAACAGCATCGGCGTGCGACGGCGAAGATCATGGACGACTGGGCAGACGCTGATCCATTTACCTCTCCGGCCTGAACACCCAGCGCACAAGGCAGTACGCTGGGCTGATGAGGTCAGAACGGTATCGAATCTAAGTCCTGGTCATCGCCAGGTGCTCCGGGAGGTTCAGGCGTGCGGGGCGCGTCAGGTGAACTGACGGTGCTCGGGGCGCTAGGTGGGTCAGGGGGAAGAAGCCCCGGCTGAATCGCTTGGCGTTGAGCTGGCTTTGGCGGATCTACTTTTACAGGTGCTGCACCAGGTAATGGATCGACCCTGATCGGTTCCTCGGCTACCGGAATGTGGGCTGCAACCAAGGGCGCCTCTTCTCCCGTCACCTCTGTTTGAGATCCAGCGTCAGAATCGCCGTCAACGTCACCACCTTGTTCAGCTTCGACATCGTCAGCGGTGAGATCCTTATAGTCCTCACCCATCATCATTTCGTAATGCGCCAGGTGATTGGCCGCTTTGAAAATCTTGAAGAAAATTTTCATGTAGCTGGCTGCCATCTTGTCGCCAATGGCCACGAACAAATCATCGGGGGAGTAGTGCGACCCGTCGTTGATCCAGCTGATCAAGGACTGGCACTGCACCTTCTCGTGACCGTGGAAACTTTCCAAGAGCTTATCGGTGTCGATGCCACCTAAGATCTTGAAGTAGTTCTCCAAAATCCTGCGCATGGTGTTTTGCAGCGTCAATGTAGGCAGAGGATTCTTACGCAACTCTCCCCACAAGAGCTGGTATGACGTTTTGACAGGGTTGTGCGCGTGACCCTCGACTTTCGAGTGATGATCCGGCTTGCGGACAACCCAGAACGTCTCGTCACCCCACGCCTTGGTGCCACGACGGAGCGGGCTAAAGGTAATTTCCTTGTGGAAATGAACGTTATGGGTCAGAACGAAAATCTGCCGAATAACATTGTTAGCCTGACGCACCTCAGTAAAAATCTGCTTGATCAAGCTGCTGACAATAAAGAGGACATCACTATCAAGGCTGGAGACAGGATCATCGATAACCACGATCCGCTCAGTTGTGACGCCAGATGTCGTAGTGCTGCCCTTTAGCAAATGGTAGAAATACAAGAAGGTAACGAAGGTCTTTTCACCTTCACTCAATGTCTTTCGCGCATCAGTTCCGTCTGACCTGAGGAGCTTATAAGAATTTTCTCCAGGCGCAACCGCCAGCGAGAATCCTCGGAACCCGAAATCTCTGAGCAACTCATTAATGGCTTTTACGGTCGGTTGCACACTGGTGAGAGAAGCTTCGATCGTAGCGATATCAGCATTTGCTTGTAAAATATCGCCCTTGGCCGTCTCTAACGTTTTAGTCAAGCCTTCGATAGCTTTATCAAGACGATCAGTATCAGCCGTGTAGTCTGAAAGCGTCTGCTTCAGCTCAGTTTCAAGCAGGTACTTCCATACTTCCGATGTCAGATTGGATTGTTCAGCGCTGAAACCGGCGACAAGCCGATTATGCTCACTTATCTTTTTGTTGGCATCTGCAATAAGCTTAGTGAGCTTTTCGCCCAGATCACTGAGCGACTCCAACTCAACCGCCAGACTTGGCGAAGATATCTTATTGACAATTCGCTCAACATTAACTTTTATTAGCGCCTCAAGCGCCTTAACCTCTAGACCCAAGACGTCCTTATCTAAATGCTGATAATCATTCTCCAGCAAGTTCTGCGACCGCTCCACGACGTCATTTGCTCTCAAAAAATAAAGCTCACTGAATTCCTTCAGCGCCTTTACATCCGCTTCAAACGTCTCATCGAAATACTGACTTAAATGTGCTTCGAAGTCATGTGAAACAGCCTGCTGACAGAAAGGGCAATGGTCATCACTGTGCTTCAGAAACTTTATACCTTGACGAACCCAATCACTATTACCTAACCGCTCAATGAGGGCAGCCACATCAACATCACCCTTACCAATTATCTTCTTTGCAAGAATCTTGTCAGACTGAAGAGCAATAAGCGATGTCAGATCTATACTGGGCACAGCAACAAGGGCACTTGGCGCATCCCCATAGAGCACCCGCGCCTTCTCACTTAGCTCTTCCAGCTTCAGCAATGGTGCTTTATTGTTCAAGCTCTCCTGGAGCACTCTAGCCTTAAAGCCATCCCGGCTATTGCGAACCCCTTTAAACGCCCCCTGAAAGACTTCATCATGCTTAATCTTTTGATCCCAGCAGCGGGAAACTAGTCTCGCATCCAGCTCTCGACGCTCCGCGTGTTTTCCGCTTACTCCATCTTCGCCATTGAGCTGGAGCAATGTTCTATCTCGCTGCTGCTCAAAGCGCTTACAGTCAACCGTGAGCTTTTCCAGTCGGTCTTTCTGGATCTGATCTGTCTTGCCAAGAGTAAAAACACCCTTGAGGTTCTTGGAGTCGCTGTAATTGTCAGTAATGAAGTCGCTATTATAGACCAAAGCAGGGACAGGGATATTATTCTTCCAGCGCACCGTACAGTCCGCTGATATCCCAGGATCAGCAATCAGACGGCTAATGGTTGTTTTACCCGCACCGTTTGCTCCGTATATGACGTTAACCGCTTTGAGTTCGGTTAGGTTTTCCGGAGTATCAGGGCTGTAAGTTGCAATCTTTTTGAGGCTGATAGACTCGATCATCTCTCTCGCGTCCATGAGAAGCAGCGATGCGTATGCCGCTGCTTGGCTGATGGGAAAGGGTTGGCAGACCCGTAACCGATCGCGTGTGCCCCTCGGGGCTTCTCTGGCCAGGGAGGGTTAAATGATGGCGATAGGCCCGCATCAGCGTAGGCGGTTTTCGAGAATCTGCTAGGAGACGGACTGACTGTTGGGCTGAGCGGGTGGGATAGGAGGGAGTCGATTTTGGCGCATTGAGCTGTAAGCTAGCTCAATGAAGTGATGTAAACCATGAGCCCTAAAAAGGGCCCTGGATTTACAAAATTACGAGCTTCAGGGGTGTAAACGCTTGCAGGGGTCGCTGATGGAGCAAATTTTTCGGGGATTCCAGGGGAGCGAGCTGGGCCTGCCCCGTGACAACGGACGCCAAGAAGCTGGCTACAGAGCCAACTGCCTTAAGCCTTTTGCGTATTCGTTCGGTGAACGGTAACCCAGTGCTGAATGCAGTCGACAGCTGTTGTAAAACCCATGGATGTAGCTGGCAATTGCCAGGTGAGCCTGTTTCTTGGTGGGGTAGACCGCGCAGGCTTCCTCCCTCTTCAATGTAGCGAAGAAACTTTCAGCTACGGCGTTATCCCAGCAGTTTCCTCTCCGACTCATGCTTTGCGCGAAGCCCTTGGCCAACGCGAGACGAAACCTGCTGCTCGCGTACTGACGCCCTTGATCGGAGTGGAAAATTACTCCATAGGCCCCCAGGCATGCGTTCCAGGCGTTTATAAAAGCGCGCTCGACCAAGTCGTCAGGCATCCTCTCCGCCAGGCTGTAACCCAGCACCTGGCGGGTTTGGATGCTCAGTACCACTGCCAGATAAAGCCAGCCCTCTTTCGTAGCGATGTAAGTGATATCGCTGACCCAGGCTGGGGTGGAGCTTTGAACGGAGAACTGACGATCCAATAGATTGCTCGCCACTGGCAGCGCATGGTGACTGTCGGTGGTGCACGGTCTGAAACCGCCCTTGGATCGGCCCTGTATGTGTTCTTCATGCATCAGCCGGTCAATGCGCTTATGACCTACCGCATAGGCCTGCTGCCGTAGTGCCTCGACTAGCCGTGGTCGGCCATAGGTCTTGCGGCTAGCCGCGTAAACCTTGTGTAGATCGATGCGAATTTGTGCATCCGGATCTGGACGGCCCTGCCGATGCTGATAGTCGTAAAAGCCTGAAACTGAAACGCCCATTACCCGGCACAGCAAACGCACCGGGAACTGAGCACGTTCTTCAGTGACGAAGGCGTATCTCACCTGGACTCTTTGGCAAAGAATACAGCCGCCTTTTTTAGGATTTCACGCTCCAGTTTCAGCTCGGCGTTCTCGGCTCGCAATCGCGCTAACTCGCTGTCCTCTCTGGTGATTGCGCGACGGTCAGGAGAGCTCAACGGCTGGCCATTGCGGGAAGCGTTGACCCAGTTGTCCAGCGTTTTCACAGACATCTCCAGCTGGCGAGCAGCTTCCGTCCTGCCAAGCGTTTCGGACAGCGCAACGGCCTGAATCTTGAACTCATCGGTGTAATTGCGGCGAGTGGTTGGGTACATGACAACCTCCAAGATAGCGATGTAAGTATCGCTTCTTGGCGTCCGTTGTCACGGGGCAGGCCCAAGCATTCGTTTACACACCTCCCCTAGCAGTGGAGAAACACGACGAACCGTTTATCTTGCTGCTGCTCCACGCGGGGCGCTCCAACTTGCATCAGTTACAAAGGCCGGAATTGTACCCCAGCTCAACGCTTGGCGCGCACCTCATCGACCCCACGGTTGGCCAGCTGGTCGGCACGTTCGTTGCCGGGGTGGCCGATATGCCCGCGCACCCACTTCCAGGTCACCTTGTGGCGGTTGACCTGCTCATCCAGCTGCTGCCACAGGTCGGCATTCTTCACCGGCTCCTTGGCCGCGGTTTTCCAGCCGCGCTTCTTCCAGTTGGTCATCCATTCGTTGATGCCCTTCATCACGTACTGCGAGTCGGTGGTCAGCACCACTTCGCATTCGCGTTTCAGCGCCATCAAGCCCTGGATCGCGGCCATCAGCTCCATGCGGTTGTTGGTGGTTTCGCGTTCGCCGCCCCACAGTTCCTTCTCGACGCCCTTGTAGATCATAAGGACGCCCCAGCCGCCAGGGCCAGGGTTGCCCTTGCAGGCACCATCGGTAAACATCTCGACGCTTTCGCTCATGTACCACTCATGTTCAGTGCTTTTCAGTATCCGGGTTGGCCGCCGTGCGGTTGACCTTGGCCAGTGGCAGCGGCAGCAGCTTGCCCATCGGCTCGCGACGCTCCTGTCGCAACGGCCGCAGCCCCACCACCATCTTGCGCGCTACCAGCAGGTATACCCCGCCACCGGAGCTCTGCCAGCCGCCGGCCACCCGTTCCCAACCCGCCAGGCGCTGCTGCCAGGCCGGTGAGGCAAGCGGCGGACGATAGCACCCGAAGCGGCGTTTCTCCAGCGCGAAGCCCAGCAGGTTGAGCCAGTCGCCTACCCGCGACGGCGAGATGCAACGGGCCTTGCGCAAGGCGCCGTGGCTGAAGAAATGGCGCATGCCCCAACTGCTCCAGGGGTTTATCCCGACGATGAGCAGGTGCCCGCCAGGGCGCACCGCGCTGGCCGCCTCGCGCAGCAGGCCGTGGGGCGAAAGGCAGAAATCCAGGCCATGCTGCAGCACCACCACGTCGGCGGCGTGCTCGCTCAGCGGCCATGCCTGCTCTTCGCAGACGATCTCCACCCCCGGCAGCGGCGCGCCGAGGCGCACGTTGCGCTGCACCTGGGGCGCGCTGGGCGGCGGCTCGGCGCAGGGCCCGTAGTGCACAAGGTAACCCCCGAAGAAGCGCCCGAGCTCTTCTTCCAGCAGTTTTTCCTCCTCCTTGAGCATCAGTTGGCCGAGTGGGCCGTTGAACCACTCACGGGCCAGGCTGATCAGCTTGACCCAGTCCGGGTCGGCCTGGGCAAAGGCTTGGTCGGTCATTGCGCTCTCCCTCGAAGGTTCTCGCACCGCGCCATCGCGGATAAGATGCCCTCATGTGCCACGCTAGGCGAATCGGATCCGCACCATGATACAGATCGATGCTCTCCCCGCTTTCTCCGACAACTACATCTGGTTGTTACAGGATACTGCCAAACGCCGCTGCGCGGTGGTCGATCCGGGTGACGCCGGCCCAGTGGAACGCTGGCTGTCGGCCAACCCTGGCTGGGTACTGAGTGACATCCTGGTCACCCACCACCACAACGACCACGTCGGCGGCGTGGAACGGCTCAAGCAACTGACCGGCGCGCGGGTATGCGGCCCGGCCCACGAGCGCATTCCCTGCCGTGACCTGGCGCTGGACGAAGGCGACCAGGTAACCGTGCTGGGCGTGACCTTCCAGGTGCTGGCCGTGCCCGGCCATACCCTGGGGCATATCGCCTTGTTCAGCGACCAGCCGGCAACGCCGGTGCTGTTCAGTGGCGACACGCTGTTCGCCGCCGGCTGCGGGCGCATGTTCGAAGGCACCCCCGAACAGATGCAGCCTGCCCTCGCCCGCCTGGCAGCCCTTCCAGAGCAGACCGAGGTGTACTGCGCCCACGAATACACCCTGAGCAACCTGCGTTTCGCCAAGGCGGTGGAACCTGACAACATGCACGTTCAGCAGCGGTTCGAGGACGTTACCCGTTTGCGCGCCGACAATCGCATCACATTGCCATCAACGATCGGTATGGAGCGCCTGACCAACCCCTTCCTGCGCACCTCTGAAACATTAGTTAAACAAAAAGCAGACGAATGGAAGGGACATTCAAACCCCTCGCATGTCGCTGTTTTTGCTGCCTTGAGGTCTTGGAAGGACACCTTCTGATAACCTCAAGATATATCGCAAGCGATGGTCAAAGGTTGACCAGGCCCGGAGCGGTTTCTAGAATCGCCGAAATTTTTCGCCCGGAAACCTGTGTCAGCCGATGTCTTCCCGTAGCCGCAGAACCTCTCATTCCGTCGCCCTGACGCGCCTGGCCCAAATCAGTGCGCTGGCCCTGGCCGCCACTTTGGTGGGCTGCCAGAGCACCCGTCAGCTCGACGAATCCGATAGCGTTCGCGCGCACAACTACCAGGCGCGGATCAAGCACAAGCCTTCACCGTTGCTGGTCAAGCCGGCCGAACAGGCACCACAGGATGTGTGGGAACGCATGCGCCAGGGCTTTGCGCTGCAGGACAACATCGACGTCAACCCGCGCATCGAGCAGCAGCGCCTGTGGTTCGCCAGCAACCCAAGCTTCATCGAAAGCGCCGGCGAGCGTGGCAGCCTCTACCTGCACTACATCGTCGAGCGCCTCGAAGAACGTGACATGCCGCTGGAGCTGGCCCTGCTGCCAGCCATCGAAAGCGCCTACAACCCGATGGCCTACTCGCGCGCCCATGCCGCGGGCATGTGGCAGTTCATCCCCTCCACCGGCCGTCACTTCAACCTGCGCCAGACCAGCTTCTACGATGGCCGTCGCGACGTGACCGCCTCGACCAACGCCGCACTGGACTACCTCAGCCGCCTGCACGACATGTTCAACGGCGACTGGCTGCTGGCCCTGGCTGCCTACAACGCCGGCGAAGGCACGGTCAGCCGCGCCATCGAGCGCAACGAGCGGCTCGGCCTGCCCACCGACTACTGGAACCTGCCTCTGCCGCAGGAAACCCGTGACTACGTGCCCAAGCTGCTGGCCCTGTCGCAGGTGGTACTCACGCCGGAAGCCTATGGCGTGAACCTGAACCCGATCGCCAACGAACCCTACTTCGAGGCGGTGGCCATCAACGACCGCCTCGACCTGTCGCGGGTAGCGGCCTTCGCCAACATCGACGAAGACGAGCTGATCCAGCTCAACCCGGCATTCAAGAAGCGCATGACCGTGGATGGCCCGCAGCAGCTGCTGGTACCCACCGCCAAGGCACAGCTGCTAAGCGACAGCCTGTCCAACCTCAAGCCCGAGCAACTGGTCAGCCTGCAGCCGAACAAGGCCGTGTTCGCCCGCGCGGTGGCCGAAGCCAAGGCCCCGGTGGCGGCACGCAGCTACCGGGTCAAGCGCGGCGACAATCTGGGCTCAATCGCCAAGGCCAACCGCGTTTCGGTCAAGGACATCAAGCGCTGGAACCGCCTCTCCGGAAACAGCGTTCGCGCTGGCCAGGTCCTGGCCCTGCGCGGTGGCAGCGCGCCGAGCGCCGCTGGCAATCGGGTAGCCGCCTCCGGGCAGCGCTCCACGCAGTACAAGGTACGCAAGGGCGATTCGCTGTATCTGGTGGCCAAGCGCTTCAACGTGGAAATGAAGCACCTCAAACGCTGGAACCCGCGCAGCGGCCATGCCCTGAAGCCAGGCCAGACCCTCACCGTCTACCTCTCGCATTGATGTAGTGCGGGGCCGCTGCGCGCCCCATCGCCGGCAAGCCAGCTCCCACACCGACCGCATCGACTTCAAGTCATGCAGTACCTGTGGGAGCTGGCTTGCCG
>NZ_JBNRIJ010000013.1:112866-128130 GCF_053557675.1 Pseudomonas sp. XP1
GTACCCCGATCAAAGCCCAACGCCTCTGGATCGGATGCCGACTTGATACGTCCCCTCCTGCTGTCACTCAGCCTGGCCTTGAGCTTTCCCGCAGCCGCGATGGTGAGCGAAAGCCACGGATACGCGCAGTTCGGCACGCTCAAGTACCCAGCCACATTCACCCATTTCGACTGGGTCAACCCGCAAGCGCCCAAGGGCGGCACCTTGCGGGCCATGGCTTTCGGTACCTTCGACACCCTCAACCCCTACACCTTCAAGGGGTCGAGCCCGATTACCACGCCCAATTTCCAGCAATACGGCATCAGCGAGCTGAACGAGCCGCTGATGGTCGGCACCGGCCAGTACGACCCGTCCGGCGACGAACCGACCTCCAGCTATGGCCTGATCGCCCGCTCGGTGGAGTACAGCGAGGACCGCAGCTGGGTGGTATTCAACCTGCGCCCGGAAGCCCACTGGCATGACGGCAAGCCGATCACCTCGGCAGACGTGGCCTTCTCCTATCGCACCCTGCTCAAGGATGGCCACCCGATCTACCGCACCAACCTGCAGGAAGTGCAGCGGGTGGACATCCTCGGCCCACTGCGCATCCGCTTCGTCTTCAAGCGCGCAGGCAACCCGCTGCTGATCCTGCGCCTTGGCGAAATGCCGGTGCTGCCCAAGCACTACTGGCAAAAGCGCGACTTCAAGGCCACCACCTTCGAGCCCCCGCTGGGCAGCGGCCCCTACCGCATCACCCAGGTCCAGCCTGGGCGCCGGCTGGTGTTCGAACGGGTGAAGAACTACTGGGGCAAGGACCTGGCGGTGAACCGTGGCAAGTACAACTTCAACCGCGTGGAGTACGAGTTCTACCGCGACGCCACGGTCGCTTTCGAAGCATTCAAGGCCGGCGAGTTCGACATCTATATCGAGCACCAGGCGAAGAACTGGGCCAACGGCTATAACTTCCCGGCCGTGCGCCGAGGCGAGGTGATCAAGGCGCAGATCCCGCACCGTATCCCCACGCAAACCCAGGGCCTGTTCATGAACAGCCGGCGGGCCACCTTCAGCGACTCACGGGTACGCCAGGCACTCGGGCTGATGCTCGACTTCGAGTGGACCAACCGCGCGCTGTTCAGTGGCGCCTACCGCCGCTCGACCAGCTACTACCCCAACAGCGAATTCGCCGCCACCGGCCTGCCCACCGGCAAGGAGTGGCTGCTGCTGGCACCGTTCCGTGACCAGTTGCCGGCCAGCCTGTTCAGCGAACCCTACAAGGTCAGCCGCACCGATGGCCGTGGCATCAGCCGCCAGACCCTGCGCCAGGCCCTCGGCCTGCTCGACCAGGCCGGCTGGAAGCTGAACGGCCAGCGCCTGGTCGACAGCAAGGGCCGGCAGTTGCGCATGGAGCTGCTGCTGGTAAACCCCAACCTTGAACGCATCCTGCAACCTTATGTCGAAAATCTGGCCAGCATAGGCATCGATGCGCGCTTGCGCACCGTGGACCGCGCCCAGTACAAACAACGCCTTGACCAGTTCGATTTCGACATGATTCTGATGACACTGAACCAGACCCTGAGCCCCGGTCTCGAACAGTGGCTGTACTTCCACTCCAGCCAGGCCACGACCAAAGGCAGCAAGAACTATGCTGGGGTCAAGGACCCGGTGGTCGACCATCTGCTCGACACCCTGCTCGCCGCCCGCACCCGCGATGACCAGGTCGCCGCCGCCCGCGCCCTGGACCGCGTGCTCTCATGGCAGTACTACATGATCCCAAACTGGTACCTCGACAATCATCGCCTGGCCTACCGCAACCGGTTCGCCTTCGTCACCACGCCGCCCTACACCCTTGGGCTGAACAGCTGGTGGATCAAGACTTCGGAGAAAGCCCAATGACGCCAACCCACCGACTGCGCCGGCTGGCTGGCAGCCTGTTGCTTGCCTGCCTGGGCCTTCCCGCCCTGGCTGCACCGCAACACGCGCTCACCCTGTACGACGAGCCCCCCAAGTACCCCGCCGACTTCAAGCACTTCGCCTACGTCAACCCCGACGCCCCGAAGGGTGGTACCTTCCGCCAGTCCAGCTTCGGCGGCTTCGACAGCCTCAACCCGTTCATCAACAAGGGCGTGCCGGCCGAGAATATCGGCAGCATCTACGACACTCTGATGCGCCAGAGCCAGGACGAGCCGTTCACCGAGTACGGCCTGGTGGCCGGCAAGATCGAAAAGGCCCCGGACAACAGCTGGGTGCGCTTCTACCTGCGCCCCGAGGCACGCTTTCACGACGGCCACCCTATGCGCGCCGAAGACGTGGTGTTCACCTTCAATGCTCTGATCAAGGACGGCGCGCCGCTGTACCGCCAGTACTATGCCGACGTCGCCGAAGTGGTCGCCGAAGACCCACTGACAGTGCTGTTCACCTTCAAGCACAAGAACAACCGCGAGCTGCCACTGATTCTCGGCCAGTTGCCGGTACTGCCCAAGCACTGGTACGAAAGCCGCGAATTCAACCGCGGCAACCTCGAAATCCCGCTGGGTAGCGGCCCGTACAAGGTCGCCGAGGTCAAGGCCGGGCGCTCGGTGCGCTACGAGCGGGTCAAGGACTACTGGGCCAAGGACCTGCCGATCAACCGTGGCTTCTACAACTTCGACGTCATGACCTTCGACTCCTACCGCGACACCACCGTCGCCCTGGAAGCACTCAAGGCCGGTGCGTTCGACTATGCGCTGGAAGTCAGCGCGAAGAACTGGGCCACCGCCTACAACGTACCCGCCGTACGCGATGGCCGCCTGATCAAGGAAGAGTTGCCCAACGGCAACCCCACCGGCATGCAGGGCTTCATCTTCAACATCCGCCGCCCGGTGTTCCAGGACGTGCGCGTGCGCAAGGCGCTGAGCCTGCTGCTGGACTACGAGTGGACCAACAAGCAGCTGTTCAACGGCGCCTACACCCGCACGGGCAGCTACTTCGAAAACTCGGAAATGGCCGCCCGCGGCCTGCCCGGCCCCAACGAGCTGAAAATCCTCGAACCATTGCGTGGCAAGGTACCCGAGCAGGTATTCAGCGAAGCCTTCCGCAACCCGGTCAGCGACGGCAGCGGCATGATCCGCGAACAGCAGCGCCAGGCCTACAAGCTGCTGCAGGAAGCCGGCTGGAAAATCGTCGACGACAAGATGGTCGACGCCCAGGGCAAGCCGGTGAGCATCGAGTTCCTGCTGGCACAAACCGAGTTCGAACGCATTCTGCTGCCGTTCAAACGCAATCTCGCCGATCTCGGCATCGATCTGAACATCCGCCGGGTCGACGTTTCCCAGTACATCACCCGCCTGCGCTCGCGCGACTACGACATGATCGTCGGTGGCTACCCGCAGTCCAACTCGCCGGGCAATGAGCAGCGCGAGTTCTGGTCCAGTGCCGCCGCCGACAACCCCGGCAGCCGCAACTTCATCGGCCTGCGCGACCCTGCCATCGACCAACTGGTGGAACAGCTGATCAACGCCGATTCGCGGCAGAGCCTGATCGACCACTGCCGGGCTCTCGACCGCGTACTGCTGTGGGGCTACTACGTGATCCCCAACTGGCACATCAAGACCTGGCGCGTGGCCTACTGGAACCACATCGGCCACCCGGACGTCTCGCCCAAGTACGACATCGGCATCGACACCTGGTGGATCAAACCCGGCGCAACCCCGGCCGTCAGCGAAACCACTGCGGACGAGGCCGAATAACATGCTGGCCTACATCCTGCGCCGCCTGTTGCTGATCATCCCGACCCTGTTCGGCATCCTGATCATCAACTTCATCATCGTCCAGGCCGCACCCGGCGGCCCGGTCGAGCAGATGATCGCCAAGCTCGAAGGTTTCGAAGGCGCCACCAGCCGCATTGCCGGTGGCGGTGCCGAAGTGTCCGTGGCCGGCTCCAACTACCGTGGCGCCCAGGGCCTGGACCCGGCACTGATCGCCGAGATCGAACGCATGTACGGCTTCGACAAGTCGCCGCCCGAGCGCCTGTGGATCATGATCAAGAACTACGCCCGGCTGGACTTCGGCGACAGCTTCTTCCGCGATGCCAAGGTCATCGACCTGATCATCGAGAAGATGCCTGTGTCGATTTCGCTTGGGCTGTGGAGCACGCTGATCATGTACCTGGTGTCGATCCCGCTGGGCATTGCCAAGGCCGTACGCCACGGCAGCCATTTCGACGTGTGGACCAGTTCGGCGATCATCGTCGGCTACGCCATCCCGGCGTTCCTGTTCGCCATCCTGCTGATCGTGCTGTTCGCCGGCGGCAGCTACTTCGACTGGTTCCCGCTGCGTGGCCTCACCTCCAACAACTTCGACGAGCTGAGCACCACCGGCAAGGTGCTGGACTACTTCTGGCACCTGGTGCTGCCGATCACCGCGCTGGTCATCGGCAACTTTGCCACCATGACCTTGCTGACCAAGAACAGCTTCCTCGACGAGATAAACAAGCAATACGTGGTCACCGCCAAGGCCAAGGGCCTGAGCCGGCCACGGGTGCTGTACGGCCATGTGTTCCGCAACGCGATGCTGCTGGTGATTGCCGGTTTCCCTTCGGCGTTCATTGGCATCTTCTTCACCGGTTCCTTGCTGATCGAAGTGATCTTCAGCCTCGACGGCCTCGGCCTGATGAGTTTCGAGGCAGCCATCAACCGTGACTACCCGGTGGTCTTCGGCACCCTGTTCATCTTCACCCTGCTGGGGCTGGTGGTGAAACTGATCGGCGACCTGACCTACACCCTGGTCGATCCACGCATCGACTTCGCCAGCCGGGAGCACTGACATGGCCTTGTCCCCCCTCAACCGCCGGCGCTTCGAGCGCTTCAAGGCCAACCGCCGTGGCTGGTGGTCGCTGTGGCTGTTCCTGATCCTGTTCGGCCTGAGCCTCGGCGCCGAGCTGATCGCCAACGACAAGCCGATTGCCGTGCGCTACGACGGCGAATGGTACTTCCCGGCGTTCAAGCGCTACCCGGAAACCACCTTTGGCGGCGAATTCCCGCTGGAAGCCAACTACAAGAGCCCGTACATCCGCGACCTGCTGGAGAAGAAAGACAGCTTCGTGCTGTGGGCACCGATCCCGTTCAGCTACCAGAGCATCAACTACGACCTGCGCGTACCCGCCCCGGCCCCACCGTCGGCGGACAACTGGCTGGGTACCGACGACCAGGGTCGCGACGTGCTGGCACGGGTGATCTACGGCTTCCGCATTTCGGTGCTGTTCGCCCTGACCCTGACCGTGCTCAGCTCCATCGTCGGCGTGATCGCCGGTGCCTTGCAGGGCTTCTATGGCGGCTGGGTCGACCTGGCCGGGCAACGTTTCCTGGAAGTCTGGTCGGGCCTGCCGGTACTGTACCTGCTGATCATCCTCGCCAGCTTCGTGCAGCCCAATTTCTGGTGGTTGCTGGGCATCATGCTGCTGTTCTCGTGGATGAGCCTGGTGGACGTGGTGCGCGCCGAGTTCCTGCGTGGGCGCAACCTGGAATACGTGCGCGCAGCCCGCGCGTTGGGGATGCGCAACGGCGCGATCATGTACCGGCACATCCTGCCGAACGCCATGATCTCGACCATGACCTTCATGCCGTTCATTCTCACCGGCGCCATCGGCACCCTCACCGCCCTGGATTTCCTCGGCTTCGGCCTGCCGCCGGGCGCACCATCACTGGGCGAACTGGTGGCCCAGGGCAAGTCCAACCTGCAGGCCCCATGGCTGGGCATCAGCGCCTTCGCCGTGCTGGCGCTGATGCTGAGCCTGCTGGTGTTCATCGGCGAATCCGCCCGCGATGCCTTCGACCCGAGGAAGTGACATGAGTGAACAGAACCTGATCGAAGTGCGCGACCTGGCGGTGGAGTTCGTCACCGGTGACCAGGCTCACCGCGTGGTGAACGGCATCAGCTTCGACATCCGCAAGGGTGAGACGCTGGCACTGGTGGGCGAGAGTGGCTCGGGCAAATCGGTCACCGCGCACTCGCTGCTGCGCCTGCTGCCCTATCCCCTGGCGCGCCACCCCAGCGGCAGCATCCGCTATGAGGACAAGGACCTTCTGCAGCAGAACGAGAAGACCATGCAGCGCATTCGCGGCAACCGCATTGCGATGATCTTCCAGGAGCCGATGACCTCGCTGAACCCGTTGCACTGCATCGAGAAGCAGATCAACGAAATTCTCCTGCTGCACAAAGGCCTGACCGGCAAGGACGCCACGGCGCGCACCCTGGAACTGCTGGAGATGGTCGGCATTCCCGAGCCACGCAAGCGCCTGAAGGCCCTGCCGCACGAACTGTCCGGCGGGCAGCGCCAGCGGGTGATGATCGCCATGGCCCTGGCCAACGAGCCGGAACTGCTGATTGCGGATGAGCCGACCACGGCACTGGACGTGACCGTGCAGTTGAAGATTCTCGACCTGCTCAAGGAACTGCAGGCACGTCTGGGCATGGCCCTGCTGCTGATCAGCCATGACCTGAACCTGGTACGACGCATCGCCCACCGCGTGTGCGTGATGCAGCACGGGCAGATTGTCGAGCAGGCCGAATGCGCCAGGCTGTTCAGCGCCCCGCAGCACCACTACACGCAGATGCTGATCAATGCCGAGCCCAGCGGGCTGCCGGCGCACAACCCGGTAGGCGCGCCGTTGCTGGAGGTGGCTGACCTCAAGGTCTGGTTCCCGATCAAGAAGGGCCTGCTGCGGCGCACGGTCGACCATGTGAAGGCAGTGGACGGGATCAACTTCAGCTTGCCGCAAGGGCAGACGCTGGGGATTGTCGGCGAGTCCGGGTCGGGCAAGTCGACCTTGGGTTTGGCGATCTTGCGGCTGATCTCCAGCCAGGGCGGCATTCGCTTTCATGGGCAGAATCTGGAAGGTCTCAACCAGAAGGCCGTGCGCCCGTTGCGCCGGGAAATGCAGGTAGTGTTCCAGGACCCGTTCGGCAGCCTGAGCCCGCGCATGTGCGTGGAGGACATTGTCGGCGAAGGGTTGCGCATCCACCGCATCGGTACCGCGCAGGAACAGGAAGCTGCAATTATTGCGGCCCTGGAGGAAGTGGGGCTGGACCCGCGCACGCGGCATCGCTATCCACATGAGTTTTCCGGCGGGCAGCGCCAGCGCATTGCCATTGCCCGGGCGTTGGTATTGAAGCCGGCGCTGATCCTGCTGGATGAACCTACGTCGGCGCTGGACCGCACGGTGCAGCGGCAGGTGGTGGAGTTGCTGCGCAATCTGCAGCAGAAATACAACCTGACCTACCTGTTCATCAGCCATGACCTGGCGGTGGTCAAGGCGTTGAGCCACCAGTTGATGGTGATCAAGCATGGGCACGTGGTGGAACAAGGGGATGCGCAGGCGATCTTCCATGCGCCGCAGCATCCGTATACCCGGCAGTTGCTGGAGGCGGCGTTCTTGGAAGTGGATGCGGCTAGTTAGCTTTTGACCGCGCCGGCTTCAAGCCGTGCGCTATCCCTGTGGGAGCTGGCTTGCCGTCGATGGGCCGCAAAGCGGCCCGCTTTCGGCGAGGTAAAAAACAGACTTATCCCCTTCCTTGCAGGCCATTTCCCAAACATACTCCTGCCGCGTGTTTTCCGTTGCGGCTGCTCTGGCTGGGCTCTAGTCTCGGTTGGTCGCTGAAGATCAGCGATACAGCTTTGACAGGCTGTGATGGTTAATTCACGCAGGCAGTCTCCGCTTCATGGTGGCTGTGCGTGTGGGCACGCTTGCGTGCGCCGGAACTTTTGCGTGATTTACCGCCGGTCTGTCAACCCACGTACAGCTGCCACCCGACTGTTTGACAGCAGACAGGTGGCCGCACAGCCAATGGTTAATCACGATGCTGAAGATTGTCCCCGATCCAACCCACACCCCCCATTCCCTCGAAGACACCCTGATCCAGGCCACCGACTACGCGCTATGCGCGGCCACCGTGGTGCATCAGGCCTTGCTACTGCAGCCCAAATCGCCGGCTTCGATCCTGATGATGACCTCGATGCATGAGCTGGAGGCGCTTCGCACTTTGCTTGAGTCGGCACTGGTTCAGGTGCAGATGCCCGCTGAGCCTCGGACCTTGCACTGAGGCTTTAGTGTTGCGTTGTCTGGGCTGGCCTCTTCGCGGGTAAACCCGCTCCCACAGGATCTCCACAGGCCTTGAGGTAGATGCAGTACCTGTGGGAGCGGGTTCACCCGCGAAAGGGCCCGTCCGGGCAGTCGAGAATTTGGAGGGGATTCAAAAATGACCAAAGAAGACACCCAATTCACTGTCGGTAAAACCACCTTCTACCAAGGCGAACACGGCACCCACCCACTTTTCCGCATAGAGCCCGGCATCCCCTGCCGCGATGCCCACGAGCAATCCTCAGAGCTGATGGGCTATGTACGCGAACTGACCATCACCGGCCTGATGGACGAGAAACCGATGATGATCTGGGCTGCCTACTACCTGAGTGCGATGGCCAAGGCGCTGATGGATGATGCCGAGCTGGGCATGATGCGCTGATTGGCATCACAGGCCATAACGCACATATGGGAGCGGTCTCGTGTCGCCAAAGGGCTGCAAAGCAGCCCCGGCGATTTATGCTTTCATGCAGAAATCTGGGGGCCGCCCTGCGGCCGTTTCGCGACACAAGGCCCTCCCCACGAGAGATTGCACACCCCGGGAGGCCCGCGCCAGCTGGCCTACATAGATGCAGCTCAGAGCCGGCCCAACAACTCCTGCCGCTCGCGCCAGATCTCCTGTACAAAGGGGTCGGTCACCCCATACAGCCCATGCCCCCGACGCATGATCAGGTTAGCGGCCAGCAGTTCGTTGGCAACCGGCTGTATCTCTTCGACACGCACTTCACGCCCCACAGACTTCGAATACTCGGCCGCCGCTTCGTTGGAGAATACCCCACGCGCATCGCCTTCGACCGATGCGATCCGGGCAAAAATCGCCTCAGCCAGGACGCCCAGCTCCTCTACTTTCATCAGCTCCAGGTCAGCAGCCGCCGACCGCAGCGTTGATGCGATTACCGGCAGCACCTCATCCGGCCCCATCCCGGACGCAGGTGAGTGAACCAACTGCCGAAGTGCACGAATGAACTCCTCGGGCCTGCTGCCCAGCGTTTTGAATGCCTGTGCCGCGACATCCAGCGACGGCAAGTTGCCCAGGCCATCTTTTGCGAGCCGCTTGAGCCAGAATTCGACATAGTCCCTGTCCAGCACCGGATACGGCACGTTTGTGGCACCGGCAAAAGCCTGGTTACGCCGCGCGGTCAACTCGTTGACCATCGCCCGGTGAGAGCCGGTACCGATGAACAGGAAGTGCCCTGGCGTGTTCGGGCGCGGATTGATGGCATCGCGCGCAGCCTTGAGCGCCAGCATCATCTGCTGGCCGTCCTCGGTTGTGATTGCCTGCTGCACCTCGTCGACGACCAGCACAACGTCAGTCCTGACCTGGTCCACAACCTCGGTCAGCGCTTCCGCAAGTGTGACACCGCCCTCTGTGCCCAAGGTTTCCAGGTTAAAGCCAAACTTCAGCCCAGCCACTTCGACCTCCGCGCCACGCAGGGCCTTGAGTTTCTGCAAGAAAGCCGAGGTAGGTTTCTGAAGATCAGCAAGGGCTTTACGCACTGCGGCGAGGACCAGCACGACCGGGCTGGTCTGGGTATCACTCCAGAGGTCGACATAGATCACCAATGCACCCATTTCCTCCAGGGCAGGGATCAAGTCGTTCTTTAAAAAGGTGGTTTTGCCAGTCCTGCGCAGCCCGGAGAAAAACAGCCCTGATCTCAAGCCGATATCCAGGGCGGACGGTTTCAACAGCTGCCTGGCCATGTCGGCAGCCAGTTCACGGCGCGGGAAGATGTCGATCATGGCTTTATCCGAAATTATTGAATACCAATAATTATTGGCAGAGAATAATTTAATGTAAAGGCGTACAGGCAGGTCGGTTCGAAAGCCATCATCAAATTTTCTGACAACAATCGTCTTCCATCATCAGCCAGATCGGGCATAAATTCTCCACCGTCAACCCCAGCAGCAACGGTAGAGCCCCATGTCCAGCCCACAACACCAGCCCGCCTCCCCTGCCCTGACCACGCTGATCCAGCGCTCCGGCCTGCCCAGCCCGTCGCTCACCGAAGCCCAGGCACATGCCGTGCTGCAGACGCACTACGGCATTGCCGGCAACCTGACGGCACTGGGCAGCCAACAGGACCTGAACTTCCGTGTAGACGCACCACAAGGCCGTTTCGTGCTCAAGGCCTGCCACGGCAGCTACGCCCAGCTGGAGCTCGAGGCCCAGCACGCGGCCCTGGCCTACCTGCGCGAACAGGGCTTGCCGGTGCCCGCCGTGCGCCCGGCCAGCGATGGCCAGATGCTGCTGGCGCTGGAAATAGACGGGCAACCGCTGCGCATGCGCCTGCTCGACTACATCGACGGCCAGCCACTGACCCGCCTCAAGCACATGGAACCACGCCTGATGGCCGAGCTCGGCGGGCTCTGCGCGCGGCTGGACAAAGCCCTGGCCACTTTCGACCACCCGGGCCTGACGCGCACCCTGCAATGGGACCCGCAACATGCCCAGGCACTGATCCAGCACCTGCTGCCGGTGCTGGGCAACGCCGCGCAACGCGCCCGCATCGAGCGGGCCACCCAGCTGGCCGCCGAGCACCTGGCGCCGCTGATCGACCAGCTGCCAAGCCAGGCCGTGCACCTGGACATCACCGACGACAACGCCGTCTGGGCCCGCGATGGCGAGCGCCAATGGCAGCTGCAAGGGGTGATCGATTTCGGCGACTTGTTGCGCACCTGGCGCATCGCCGACCTGTCGGTGACCTGCGCTGCATTGTTGCACCACGCCGAGGGCGACCCGCTGCGCATCCTGCCGGCCGTGCGTGCCTACCAGGCGCTCAACCCTCTGAGCGAAGCCGAACTGCGGGCGCTGTGGCCACTGGTGCTCAATCGCGCTGCCGTGCTGGTGCTGAGCAGCGAACAGCAACTTGCCGTCGACCCCGGCAACCAGTACACCCGCGACAACATCGCCCATGAATGGGAGATCTTCGACACTGCCATCGCCGTGCCTTACGCGTTGATGGAAGCGGCCATCCTGCAAGCTGCTGGCCTGCAGCCAGCCACGCCGGACCTGAGCGGCTGCGCCCTCCTGCTGCCGGACCTGGATGGTCAGGCAGTGACGCGCGTCGACCTGGGTGTACTCAGCGTGCATTGCGAGGCGGGCAACTGGGAGCAACCAGGCTTCGACCAGCACCTGCTGACCACGCAACCGGCCCCTGCCTGCAGCCTGCACGGGCAGTATCGCCTGTCGCAAACCCATATCGACCGCCCCGAAGAGCCTGCCACCTGTGCTCTGGGCGTAGAGCTTCATGTACCCAACGGCAGCCTGGTGCAAGCGCCAGATGCAGGTACCTGGCAACGCCATGGCGACGGCCGTGGCTGCCTGCGCAGCGCGCACTGGGCGTTGTGGCTGCAAGGCCTGGAAGATGCGCCTGCAGATGGCCAGGCCGTGGAAAAAGGCCAGTCGCTGGGTAGCAGCTGTGGCTTCCTAAGCGTGCAGCTGAGCCTGGATAGCGGCATTCAGCCGCCGTTCTTCGCCGCCCCATCCCAGGCTGCCGCCTGGCTGGCCCTGTGCCCGTCGCCAGCTGCGTTGCTGGGCTTCGACTGCAATGCCGAGCCGCTGCCTGACCCACAGGCCCTGCTGGCTCGCCGCGATGCCAGCTTCGCCCGCTCGCAGAAGCACTACTACGCGCAACCACCTCACATCGAACGCGGCTGGCGCAACTACCTGATCGACATGCAGGGCCGCTCGTACCTGGACATGCTCAACAACGTTGCTGTGCTGGGCCACGGCCACCCGCGCATGGTCGCCGAGTCGGCACGGCAGTGGTCGCTGCTGAACACCAACTCGCGCTTCCACTACGCGGCCATCACCGAGTTCTCGGAACGCCTGCTGGAGTTGGCACCCGAAGGCTTCGACCGGGTGTTCATGGTCAACAGCGGCACCGAAGCCAACGACCTGGCGATTCGCCTGGCCTGGGCCTACAGCGGTGGGCGCGACCTGCTCAGCGTGCTGGAGGCCTACCACGGCTGGTCAGTGGCCACCGATGCCATTTCAACTTCCATCGCCGACAACCCGCAGGCTTTGGAAACCCGCCCGGACTGGGTGCACCCGGTCGAGGCGCCGAACACCTTCCGCGGCCGCTTCCGTGGCGCCGACAGCGCCACCGACTACCTGCGCGACCTCGACGCCAAGCTGGCCGACCTCGACGCCCGTGGCCGCCAGCTGGCAGGCATCATCTGCGAGCCGGTGTACGGCAATGCCGGTGGTATTTCGTTGCCGGCCGGTTACCTGCGCGAGGCCTATGCCAAGGTCCGCGCCCGGGGCGGTGTGTGCATCGCCGACGAAGTGCAGGTCGGCTATGGCCGCCTGGGCGAGTACTTCTGGGGCTTCGAGGAACAGGGCGTGGTGCCCGACATCATCACCATGGCCAAGGGTATGGGTAACGGCCAGCCACTGGGCGTAGTCATCACCCGCCGCGAGATCGCCGAAGCGCTGGAGGCCGAGGGCTACTTCTTCTCCTCGGCCGGCGGCAGCCCGGTCAGTTGCCGCATCGGCATGGCGGTGCTGGATGTGATGCAGGAGGAAGGCCTGTGGGATAACGCCAGAGACACCGGGCGCTATTTCAAGGCACGCCTGCAGGCACTGGTGGACAAGCACCCGCTGGCCGGCGCGGCACATGGTTCGGGCTTCTACCTGGGGCTGGAACTGGTGCGCGACCGCGCAACGCTGGAACCGGCAACCGAGGAAACCATGGCCCTGTGCAACCGCCTGCGTGACCTGGGCATTTTCATGCAGCCGACCGGCGATTACCTGAACATCCTCAAGATCAAGCCGCCGATGTGCACCACCCGGGCGAGCGTGGACTACTTTGTCGACAGCATTGATCGGGTGCTCTCCGAAGACCTGTAAAGAATTGCGAAGCTGGCCGAGGAATGTTCATACTTTTCGGCCACAACGCTTCCTCGTCATCAGGTTTACTGACAATGGCCTTTACCAGCGACTCCCTGGCAATCTTCCTCGCGGTGCTGGAGGCAGGCTCGTTCTCTGCCGCCGCGCGCAAGCTGGGGCGTGTGCCTTCGGCCGTGAGCATGGCCATCGCCCAACTGGAGGCGGAGCTGGACCTGGTGCTGTTCGACCGGGCCACGCGCAAAGCCTTGCCCACCAGCGCCGCCCTGGCCCTGGAGCCCCAGGCCAGGCAGGTGATCTGCCAGCTCAACCTGCTCGACGCCCAGGCCCTGCAACTGCACAAGGGCCTGGAGAAGCGCCTGACCATCGCCATGGCGCCAGAGCTGCAGACTGGCCGCTGGAGCCAGCCGCTGGAAACGCTCGCCCAGGAATTTCCCAGCCTGGAAATCGAGGTGCGCTCGGCCACCCAGGCCGAAGCCATCCGCCTGCTGCATGACGGCAGCGTGCAATTGGCATTGGTCTTCGAACGGCCTGGCATCGACGAGCGCGAGTCATTCCTGGAGGCTGGCAGCCAATTGCTGGTGGCCGTCGCCTCACCCCGCCATCCAGCCGGGCAGAACAACGGCATGCCGTTGCCGGAAGAGGCGTTCGCCGAACAGCGGCAAATAATCGTGGCTTCGGGCAAGGCCACCGGGTCGGACCCGCGCATGGTGTTGTCGCGGCGCATCTGGCTGACCGACAGCTACCTGGCCACGCTGGACCTGGTGCAATCGGGCCTTGGTTGGGCCTACCTGCCGCAGCCGTTGGTCGAGCCGTTGATTGCTTCGGGCGCGCTGGCCGAAGTGCGCTTCGACAACATGGCAAGCCGGTTGCGCTTGTGGGTGGACATCATCTGGGTCAAGTCGCGCCCGTTGGGCCTGGGCGCGCGGCGTTACCTTGACGTGATGCGCCAATGCTTTGAAACGGAATCCCCTAGGTCCTGAGCGATACGACCATCTCGTCCGAAAGCGAAAAATCCTACAACTGGTTAGGAAGCCAATAACTACCTGCAGTATTGATTCCCCGTTAGGTTTCTGCTCGCCATCAAGAAGAAAAGGAACTTCTCATGTCGAGCCAGTCCGCACAGGGCTACGTGCAGTCGGTCGATCACTTCGCCACTCGGCAGCGCAAGCCACAAGAGGCCCTCTACCTTTTACTCGACCCATTCGCTGGTTGCCCCCCTGAGCACCCGCTAGGCATCGCTGCCCTCAGCGAAGCGCTGGGTAGTGATGCCGTAACGCGCGTCGACTGCAGCGGGCTGGTGCAGGATCCCGAGTGCTGGCCAGCTCTGGTGCGGCTTGCCAAACCCGGGGATGCACCCACAGCCCTTGCCCCATTATGCGCGACCTGCGCCGCTCGTGAATCAGCGGCTACCTGGCACTACGTGTGTGGCTGGCTGATCAGCGATCAACCCGCCGCCCTCATCGCCCAGCACATCAGCCAGCAGTGTCAGGTGCTGCACCAACCAAAACCACACGGCATCACCGCCTGGTTCGAACCCGTGCGGATGGCGCTGTTGCGCGCGACTCTGAAAAACGCGGGCGAAGTCCTCGGGCCGGTTCGCAGCTGGCTACATCCCGATGGTTGTGGCAGTTGCGAGGTATTCGAGCGGAAACCCATGGCTGGCGAACTGGCCGTCCCCGAGGCCGTGAGGGCGACCCAGCATGTTGCACCACAGATCATTCAACTGCTCTGTGCCTGGCATCGCCTGAGTGCCGTGCAGCATCCCCATGCACTCTGGCACTTCGCAGGCACATCAGGCTTGCCGGAAAACGCACCCACCCATGCCATGAACCTGATCCTCAAAGCCTTCAGGCAGGGCCTGCGCGACCGCGCCGATATCCAGTGCATGTGCCTGCACATGCTCATGATCCACCCACTGCTCCTTCAGCACCCGACCATCCAGCACGACGTGGAGAAGGCAGCTGCCGGCGAGCAACGCCTGGCGGACCGCTTCGCCAGCTACGACGACTGTACCTGGTCTCACATCGTCGCCGGCCTGCCGCAGGCAAGGAGTTACTCATGAGCATCAGCAAAACCATCCACATCGCCATGCAGGAAGAAATCCCCAACACATACGGCACCTGTAACGCCTGCGGACGCTCCGGCCTGCCAATTCTGCTGCTACGCGAGGCCTACGCCCCGCGCCCGGATACAGGGCGCCCCTATCGCCTGGCAGACGATAGCGAAATCATCTTCCACCCGATGCACACCGACCAGTTGCGCCTCCTGCGCCAGGGTTATGTCTACGTACTGCTCGACCAGGAAATCTGGCAGGCCTAC
>NZ_JBNRIJ010000014.1:0-16538 GCF_053557675.1 Pseudomonas sp. XP1
CGCTCCCACAGGGACCCTACAGGCCCCAAGACCTGTGCAGTACCTGTGGGAGCGGGCGTGCCCGCGAAGAGGCCGGTACTGTGTTACCTACCTGGCCTGGCGAGCCTTCTTCATCTTGAAGGCCACCCACAGCACCAGGATCCACCCCGGAATCAGCATCACCGAGATGCTAATCGGCGGGGTCAGGTACATCACCACCAGGATCAGCACGATGAACGCCAGGCACAGGTAGTTGGTGACCGGGTGCCCCCAGCTTTTGTAGAACGGGGTAATCCCGGCCGTCAGCTTGGCCTTGCGGAACTTCAGATGGGTGATGCTGATGCTCGCCCAGTTGATCACCAGCGCCGACACTGCCAGGGCCATCAGCAAACCAAAGGCTTCACCCGGCATCAGGTAGTTGATCAGCACGCACAGCCCGGTGGCGAAAGCCGACACACCCAGCGCGGTCAGCGGCACGCCGCTACGGCTCACCTTCAGCAACTGACGCGGTGCGTCGCCCTGGCTGGCCAGGCCGAACAGCATGCGGCTGTTGGCGTACACGCAGCTGTTGTATACCGACAGCGCGGCCGTCAGCACCACGATATTGAGGATGGTCGCCACCAGGTCACTGTCCAGTTCGTGGAAGATCATCACGAACGGGCTGCCACCCTGCACCACCTTCTGCCACGGGTACAGCGAAAGCAGCACCGCCAGGGCACCGATGTAGAAGATGAGGATGCGGTACACCACCTGGTTGGTGGCTTTGGGGATGCTCTGACGCGGGTTGTCGGCCTCGGCGGCGGTGATGCCCACCAGTTCCAGGCCACCGAACGAGAACATGATCACTGCCAGTGCCATCACCAGGCCGCTGACGCCGTTGGGGAAGAAGCCACCGTACTGCCAGAGGTTTGCCACGCTGGCGTCCGGGCCGCCATGGCCGCTGGCCAGCAGCCAGGCGCCGAAGCCGATCATGCTGACGATGGCCACTACCTTGACCAGGGCGAACCAGAACTCCATCTCGCCGTAGACCTTCACCTGGGTCAGGTTGATCAGGTTGATCACCACGAAGAAGATCGCCGCCGTGGCCCAGGTGGGGAAGCCGGGCCACCAGTACTGCACGTAGATACCCACCGCTGTCAGCTCGGCCATGCCGACCAGTACGTACACCACCCAGTAGTTCCAGCCCGAGACGAAGCCGGCGAACTCGCTCCAGTACTGGTGGGCGAAGTGGCTGAAGCTGCCGGCCACCGGCTCTTCCACCACCATCTCACCGAGCTGGCGCATGATCAGGAAGGCCATCAGGCCGGCAATGGCGTAGCCCAGCAGGACGGAGGGGCCGGCCAGCTGGATGGTCTGGGCAATGCCCAGGAACAACCCGGTACCGATGGCCCCACCCAGCGCGATCAGCTGGATATGGCGATTCTTCAGCCCGCGCTGTAACCGCTCGGGCGTGCTCTGGTCTTGCATGAAGTGTCCTTTAGCTCAGTGAGGCTGTGTTTTTTGTGTTGTTTGCAGTCAAGGATCTAGATCCATCCGCCCCACTGCAAGATGAAAATACCAATGTTGGTGGTGATCGCCGCCATTAGCGTGGTAATCACGATGATCGACGCCGCCAGCTCATGGTTGCCGTTGGCTGCCCGCGCCATGACGTAGCTGGCCGCTGCGGTCGGGCTGCCGATGTACAGGAACAGGATGCCCAGCTCGGCGCCGCGGAAGCCGCATAGCCAGGCGCCGAGGGTACCGAGCAGCGGTAGCCAGACCATCTTCACCAGGCTGGCGTCGATGGCCAGCCTGCCACTGTCGCGCAACGCCGCCATCGACAGCGTGCCACCGATGCAGATCAGCGCCAGCGGCAGGGTCATCTGCGCCAGGTAGTCGCCCGAGGTGAGCAGCCAGTTGGGCAGTGGCACCTGGCCGTACGCCATGGGCGTGGCCACCAGCACACTGATGATCAGCGGGTTGCTGAGGATGCTTTTGCAGATGCTCCACGGGTCGGACTTCAGGTCCGGGCTGTACACCGCCAGCACCACTGCCGAAAGCGAGTTGTACATGAGGATGACCAGGCCGGCGAGCACCGCCCCCAGGGAGATGCCGTAGTCGCCGTAGAGACTGGCGGCCAGGGCCAGGCCGATCACGCCGTTGTTGCCACGGAACGCACCCTGGGTATAGATGCCCCGGTCGGCCAGCGGGCTGCGCCAGATGGCCAGGCCCCAGGCTATGGCGAAGCCGGCCAGGGTGGCGACGATGAAATAAAGAAGGACGCCGGGTTTGACCGCCGTGGCCAGGTCGGCGTGATAGATGCCGAGGAACAGCAGCGCCGGCATGCACACGTTGAACACCAACTGTGAGGCGACGCGGTTGAAATTGTCGTCGATCAGGCGGATACGTTTGAGCAGCACGCCCATGAACAGCATGGCGAAGACCGGGGCCGTGATGTTCAGTGTCTGGATAAGAAGGGCGAGCATGCGCAAGCGATCCTGGAGGGGGTTGCCGTTAGGGGGCTAATGATACGCCAACGGCCAGGACTTGCGGGGATCGCGGGGTGATAAAGAGAAGTTTCTGTCAGTTGCGGCCCTTTCGCGGCTAAACCCGCTCCCACAGGTACTGCACAGGTCTTGAGGCTGTGAAGTGCCTGTGAGAGGACAGGTACTGCACAAGTCTTGAGGCTTGTGAAATACCTGTGGGAGCGGGTTTACCCGCGAAGAGGCCGGTACTGCCGGTACTGAATCAGCGCCGAACCGGGCGCTTCTGCAGTTTGCGCTGCAAGGTCCGCCGGTGCATGCCCAGCGCCCGCGCAGTGGCCGAGATATTGCCTTCGTGCTCGTTCAGCACCCGCTGGATGTGTTCCCACTGCAGGCGGTCGACCGACATCGGGTTTTCCGGCACCAGGGTGTCCAGGTCGGTGTGCTCCGACAGCAGCGCCGCCAGCACATCATCGGCATCCGCCGGCTTGCACAGGTAGTTGCAGGCACCACGCTTGACCGCTTCCACCGCGGTGGCAATGCTCGAGTAACCGGTCAGGATCACCACGCGCATCTCCGGGTCCAGCTCCAGCAGCTTTGGCAGCAGCACCAGCCCGGAGTCGCCGTCCATCTTCAGGTCCAGCGTGGCGTAGTCCGGCAGGTCCTGCTGGGCCAGGATCAACCCTTCCTCGGCAGAGCTGGCGGTGCTCACGCGGAAACCGCGGCGGCTCATGGCACGGGCCATGACCCGGGTAAAGGTGGCATCGTCATCCACCAGCAGCAGGTGCGGCAGCTCTTCGCCTTCGACCTGGTTTTCTTCGCTCATCATTCATCTCCTCGCTTGCCATAAGGCAGGCGCAGTTCGGTCAGGGTGCCACCCTGTTCATGACTATAGAGTTTCACCGAACCGCCCGCACGGGTCACGCTGGCCTTGCTCAAGAAAAGGCCCAGGCCGAAGCCTTTGCCTTTGGTGGTAATGAAGGGTTTGCCGATGGCTTCGGCGATGGCCGGCGGCACGCCGGGGCCATGGTCGCGGATGCTGATGACGATGTCATGGGCGTCCCAGTCCAGGCGCACTTCAAGGTCATCGGGGCAGGCGTCGGCGGCATTGTTCAACAGGTTCAACAGGGCCTGGGTCAGGTCCGGCGGCGGGGTCAGGCGTGGCACCTGGCCGTCGCGCAGGCGCTGGAAGCGGTAGCTGGCTTCCGGGCGCATCAGGTGCCAACGGTTGAGCGCCTCGTCCAGCCAGGCCGTGACGTCCTGCTCCACCACGGCCAGGCGACGGTTGGCTTCGGCGGCGCGCACCAGCTGTTGCAGGGTTTCCTTGCACAGCTTCACCTGGTCCTGAAGGATCTGCAGATCCTCCTGCAGCAGCGGGTCGGCGTGGTCCTGGCGCATCTCGTTCAGCAGCACGCTCATGGTCGCCAACGGCGTGCCCAGTTCATGGGCGGCACCGGCGGCCTGGGTGGCCACGGCCAGCAGTTGCTCGTCACGCAGGCTTTCTTCACGCCGCTCTGAACGCAGCTGCTCCTGGCGGCGCAGCTCTTCGGCCATGCGCGCGGCAAAGAAGGTAATCACTGCCGCGGCCAGTGCAATGCTCAGCCACATGCCGTACACCTGCATCTTGTCCCGCGCCATCGGCAGGCCTTCAAGCGGGTAGAACTGCACCAAAAGCAGACTGTAGGCAGTCAGGGCGATGCCGGAAAGGATCAGCGAATACAGCCACGGCAAGGTGACTGCGGCAATCGCCAGTGGCACCAGGTAATACGACACGAACGGGTTGGTCGAGCCGCCGGAGTAATACAGCAAGGCACTGTGGATCAGCAGGTCGCAGGCCAGTTGCAGGGCGTACTCCAGCTCGGTGACCGGCAACGAAAGGCGCAGGCGCAGGGCCGTGAAGGCGCACAGCAGCGAAGACAAGGCCAAGGTGCCGGCCAGCGACAACCAGGGCAAGGGCAGCAGTTCGGTCCAGTAGGCGACGCCCACGGAGCCGGCCTGGGCAGCCAGGACCAGGACCCGAATGACGGTCAGGCGCCAGAGGTTCTGGCGGGTAGCGGACAGCGGTTGTACGGCGGCGAGCATGAGCTCTCCTGATGAGTGCTCCAGAAAAATCGGCTGGAGTATACCGAAGCCGGGCGCCTCGCTGCAGCGATGCGGCAAAGCGCCACACTTTGTCACAGGTTGATGATGGCACTTTTGAACCCACTACACTGTTGCCGGTCTGATGGGCCATGCGTGGAATGGATGACAACAACCCACGCCTTATATTGCCAAGGAGTACCACATGCAAATCCCACGTCGCGGCACCGCCCTGATCCTGTCCTGCGGCCTGCTCGCCAGTCTGCCGGCGCTGGCTGCCGATGAGCCGCGCTACAACCAGGTCTCGCTGCGTGCCGAGGTCAGCAAGGAAGTGGCGCGTGACCTGATGGTCGTTACCCTGTACAGCGAAGCGCAGAACACCGACCCGGGCAAGCTTGCCAAGCAGATCACCGAAACCATGAACAAGGCAGTACAGCAGTCGCGCCAGGTCAAGGATGTGAAGATCAGCCAGGGGAGCCGCAACAGCTATCCGGTATATGACAGCAAGGGCCAGAAGATCACCGGCTGGCGCGAGCGCGCCGAGTTGCGCCTGGAAAGCGCCAACTTCCCGGCCCTGTCGCAGCTGACCGCCGACCTGCTGCAAGAGCTGAAAATGGGTGGCATGGACTTCTCCATCGCCCCGGCCACGCGCAAGGCCAGCGAGGATGCACTGCTCAAGGATGCGGTGGATGCCTTCAAGGCGCGTGCGCAGCTGGCTACCGAGGCGCTGGGGGGCAAGGGCTATAAAGTGGTCAGCCTGAACCTCAACAGCAGCGGTTACCCACGCCCTTACCTGCGAAGTGCGCCGATGGCGATGAAGGCCATGGGAGCTGATGAGTCGGCACCGGCGCCGGACATCGAGGCCGGGACCAGTGAAGTGAGCATGAATGCCGATGGCCTGATCGAAGTGCAGATGCCTTGAGTTCGCCGGGGCGCATTGCGCCCCTATCGCCGGCAAGCCAGCGCCCACAGATACACCACAGGTTTCAGCCCTTGTGTTGTACCTCTGGGAGCTGGCTTGCTGGCGATGAGGTCAGTCGAAAAAACGCAGATTCAGACATTTCCTACGCACCAATTAGGTGCTTCCTACACTAATCCCGCCCCCGCAACATCCCGCAAAAAGCCATCATTTTGCCCACGCAAACGTTTAACTTCGCTGAAAGTTATATCAATGCGACATCCATGTACGACCGTACCACTTTTCTGGCGTCAACTATCCCTCGGCATATTGCATTGGGAACAGCCCCTGCATAAGTATCCGCAGG
This sequence comes from Pseudomonas sp. XP1, assembly GCF_053557675.1. Classification (NCBI taxonomy): domain Bacteria; kingdom Pseudomonadati; phylum Pseudomonadota; class Gammaproteobacteria; order Pseudomonadales; family Pseudomonadaceae; genus Pseudomonas; species Pseudomonas sp. XP1. The sequence continues at coordinate 5,786 of NZ_JBNRIJ010000014.1, forward strand.
TCGGCTCACGAGGCCACCTCAATCGAAAAATGACAACAATGAGGCCACCATGCTCAAACACGCAGTCATTCCGTTCCTGCTAGGCGCAGGCTTGCTATCCGGCGCACCGTCGGCCCTCGCCGCGTCCAACCTGGTGTTCTGCTCCGAAGGCAGCCCGGCCGGCTTCGACCCGGGGCAATACACCACAGGGACTGACTTCGACGCCTCGGCTGAGACCGTGTTCAACCGCCTGACCCAGTTTGAACGTGGCGGTACTGCCGTCATCCCGGGTCTGGCAACCAAGTGGGAAGTCTCCGACGACGGAAAGACCTACACCTTCCACCTGCGCGAAGGGGTCAAGTTCCACACCACCGACTACTTCAAGCCCACCCGCAACTTCAACGCCGACGACGTGCTGTTCACCTTCAACCGCATGCTCGACAAGGACCACCCGTTCCGCAAGGCCTACCCCACCGAGTTCCCGTACTTCACCGACATGGGCATGGACAAGAACATCGCCAAACTGGAGAAGCTCGACGAACAAACTGTCAAGTTCACCCTCAACGAAGTCGACGCCGCATTCATCCAGAACCTGGCCATGAGCTTCGCCTCGATCCAGTCCGCCGAATACGCCGACCAGTTGCTCAAGGACGGCAAGGCCGCCGACATCAACCAGAAGCCGATCGGCACTGGCCCGTTCGTGTTCAGCAAGTACCAGAAGGACGCGCAGATCCGCTTCAAGGGCAACAAGGACTACTGGCAACCCGGTGACGTGAAGATCGACAACCTGATCTTCGCTATCACCACCGATGCGTCGGTGCGCATGCAGAAACTGAAGAAGAACGAGTGCCAGGTCACTCTGTTCCCTCGCCCCGCCGACATCCAGCCGCTGAAACAGGACCCCAAGCTGCAGATGCCGCAGCAAGCCGGCTTCAACCTCGGCTACATCGCCTACAACGTGATGGACAAGGTCAAGGGCAGCAACGAGGCCAACCCGCTGGCCCAGCTGAAAGTCCGCGAGGCGCTGGACATGGCCGTGGACAAGAAAAAGATCATCGAGTCGGTCTACCAAGGCGCCGGCCAACTGGCGGTCAACGCCATGCCCCCGACTCAGTGGTCCTATGACGACAGCATCAAGGACGCGCCATTCGACCCTGAAAAAGCCAAGCAACTGCTCAAGGAAGCCGGCATCAAGGAAGGCACCGAAATCACCTTGTGGGCGATGCCCGTGCAACGTCCGTACAACCCCAATGCCAAGCTGATGGCCGAGATGCTGCAATCCGACTGGGCCAAGGTCGGCATCAAGGCGAAGATCGTCAGCTATGAATGGGGCGAGTACATCAAGCGCTCCAAAGGCGGCGAACAGGGCGCCATGCTGATCGGCTGGAGCGGTGACAACGGTGACCCGGACAACTGGCTGGGCACCCTGTACGGCTGCGATGCCATGAACGGCAACAACTTCTCCAAGTGGTGCTACAAGCCCTACGACGACCTGATCAAGCAGGCCAAGGCCACTTCCGACCAGGCCAAGCGCACCGAGCTGTATCAAAAGGCGCAGCACATCCTCAAGGAGCAGGTGCCGATCACCCCGATCGCCCACTCCACCGTGTACCAGCCCATGAGCGCCAAGGTGAAGGACTTCAAGATCAGCCCATTCGGACTGAACTCCTTCTACGGCGTCAGCGTGGACAAATAGCCTAGCTACGGCACCCGCTGAGCGGCGGGTGCCCGCCAACCTTGCCACCTCTTCATGTCGTCCCGCCGCCATCCGCAGCGGGGTCGGCGACCTGTTGCCGCCATTCGTACCCCGAGGCGGCGCAAACAGACGTAAAAGGACTTGCCATGCGCCATACCACCCGAGTTTCCGCCCTGCTGGCCCTGGGCCTGATCAGCCAATCGCCGGCCCTGCTGGCCAACAACCTGGTGTTCTGTTCCGAAGGCAGCCCCGCCGGCTTCGACACTGCCCAGTACACCAGCGCCACCGACAACGATGCAGCCGAACCGATCTACAACCGCCTGGTCGAGTTCGAACGCGGGGGCACTGCCGTGCACCCTGCCCTGGCGACCCGCTGGGAGGTGTCCGAGGATGGCCTGCGCTATACCTTCCATCTGCGCGAAGGAGTGAAATTCCACAGCAACAAGACCTTCAAGCCGAGCCGCGACTTCAACGCCGACGATGTGCTGTTCACCTTCAACCGCATGCTCGACAAGAACCACCCATTCCGCCTGGTCTACCCGACCGAGTTCCCCTATTTCATCAGCATGGGCCTGGACAAGAACATCGCCCGTGTCGAAAAGACCGATCCACTGACCGTGGTGTTCACCCTGAACAGCGTCGATGCCGCGTTCATTCAGAACCTGGCCATGAGCTTTGCTTCCATCCTCTCTGCCGAATACGCCGAACAGCTGATGGCCAGCGGTCGCCCCAGCGACATCAACCAGCAACCGATTGGCACCGGCCCGTTCGTTTTCCAGCGTTATCAGAAGGATTCGCAGATCCGGTACAAGGGCAACAAGGCCTATTGGTCACCGCAGGACGTGAAGATCGACAACCTGGTGTTCTCGATCAACATCGACCCTTCGGTGCGCATCCAGAAGCTGCGCCGCAACGAATGCCAGGTCACCCTGCACCCGCGCCCGGCCGACCTGCCTGCACTCAAGGCCGACAGCAAACTGCAAATGCTGCAGCAACCTGGCTTCAACCTCGGCTACATCGCCTACAACACCCAGCACCCACCGTTCGACCGCCTGGAAGTGCGCCAGGCGATGGACATGGCAGTGAACAAGCAAGCGATCATCCAGGCCGTGTACCAGGATTCCGGCCAGCTGGCAGTCAACGCCATGCCGCCGACCCAGTGGTCCTATGACGACAGCATCAAGGACGCGCCCTTCGACCCTGAAAAGGCCAAGCAGCTACTGCAGCAGGCCGGGGTCAAGCCAGGCACCGAGATCACCCTGTGGGCCATGCCGGTGCAGCGCCCGTACAACCCCAACGCCAAGCTGATGGCGGAGATGCTCCAGGCCGACTGGAGCAAGCTCGGCTTCAAGGTGCGCATTGTCAGCTACGAATGGGGCGAGTACCTCAAGCGCATGAAAAGCGGCGAGCACGATATCGCTCTGATCGGCTGGACCGGAGACAACGGCGACCCGGACAACTGGCTGGGCACCCTCTACAACTGCGATGCCATCGGCAGCAACAACTACTCGCAGTGGTGCGATCCGCAGTACGACAGCCTGGTCAAGCAGGCCAAGCAGGTCACCGACCGCGCGCAGCGCACCGCCCTGTACCAACAGGCCCAGCAGCGGCTCAAGCAACAGGTGCCGATTACCCCGGTGGCGCACTCCACGGTCAACCAACCGCTCAGCATCAAGGTTTCCGAATTCAAGGTCAGCCCTTTCGGGCGCAACGTTTTTTCCGGTGTGAGTGTTGATTGATCTTTATCCCTCATGGGCCTCTTCGCGGGGAAACCCGCTCCCACAGGTACGGCGCACATGCCGAAACCTGTGGTGCCCCTGTGGGAGCGGGTTTACCCGCGAAAGGGCCGGCACAGCCAACACAACTCCCCGATTCAGCCCTGTGACCCCGGGCAACCCTGGCAACACCGCAGCAAGAAGCCCGGCCCACAAGGCCAGGCAATAACTAGAAGAACAGAAAGGGAGCTTTAACCTTGAGACTATTCACCTTGACCGCACTGGCGTTATCCATCAGTGCCTTATCCACCGTGGCCCAGGCCGACCCGCAAAGCCAGGAATACGTGCCCATCACCCTCAAAGGCAGCAGCGAGCAGGAACAGGCCAGCGGCTTCGTCGATGGCCAGAGCCTGTCCGGCAGCACCCGCAACTGGTATGCCCGCGAGCGCGCCGCACGCGCCCCGCTGTGGAAGTACTACAAGAGCGACGGCACCCGCCACGACACTCACAGCCGCGAGAACTGGGTGCAGGGCACCATCCTCAACTACAGCTCCGGCTTCACCCAGGGCACCGTCGGCTTTGCCGTCGAAGCCGCCGGCTACAATGCCATCGCCCTGCAACAGAACCGCAAGGACGTCGCCGGCCCCAACAACCGCACCCTGACCCACAGCGACGGCGACCCGGTTGGCCAGTGGAGCAAGATGGGCCTGGCCAACGTGAAGGCGCGGGTGTCCAACACCACCCTCACCGTCGGCCGCCAATCGGTGGACACGCCGATGATCGCCTACATCGGCAACCGTGCCCTGCCCTCGAGCTTCCAGGGCGCGTTTTTGCACAGTGCCGAATTCGACAACCTGAGCTTCGATCTTGGCACCTTCGACCGCGTCTCGCCGCGTACCGAACAAAGCCTCAGCAAGTTCCGCAGCGAGTACAGTGCCACTGGCGTTGAAACCGACCGCGCCAGCACCGCCGGCATCAACTACCAGCCGTTCAAGAGCCTTAGCACCAGCCTGTACGCCACCAAGGTCGACGACTTCTGGAACCAGTACTACTTCGGTGCCAACCACGTGCTCGGCGACAGCGCAGTGCTCAGCCTGAGCACTGGCCTGAACTACTACAAGACCGTCGACGCCGGCAGCAAGAAGATGGGCGATATCGACAACGACACCTACAGCCTGTCGTTCGGCCTTACCCACCAGGCCCACACCCTCAGCGCCTCCTGGCAGCAGGTCAACGGCAACGAGTACTTCGACTACCTGCACGAAACCAACGGCATCTACCTGGCCAACTCGCTGCTGTCGGACTTCAACGGCCCCAACGAGAAATCGCTGCAGATCTCCTACGTGCTGAACATGGCGCCGTACGGCGTGCCGGGCCTGAAGTTCAACCTGTACAACGCCCGCGGCTGGGGCATCGATGGTACCCATTACCGCGGTACCGCCTATGACGTGAACGGCCTGGATGGCGAAACCCACTACGAGTGGGGCTTCGGCACCAGCTACGCGGTACAGAGCGGGCCGCTGAAGGACACCAGCATCCGTGCTACCTACACCGCGCACCGCGCCAGCAAGGCCCAGGGCGATGGCAGCCTGGATGAGTTCCGGGTGGTGACCACCATTCCATTCAACATTCTCTGACCGCCGGCGCCACGGCCTGCTTCGCTGCGGGCCGTGGCGGCTACGCTGGAATCAATGCAAGCAGGGAGTTTCAACCCATGCAGAAAGCTTTCATGAAATCGCTGCCGCTGCGCCTAGCCCTGGCAGCGCTGATCCTGGGCAGCGCCACGCAACTGGCGGCCAAACCGCTGGTGGTGTGCACCGAAGCCAGCCCTGAAGGGTTCGACATCGTCCAGTACACCACTGCGGTTACCGCCGATGCCTCTGCCGAGACGGTATTCAACCGCCTGGTCGACTTCAAGCCCGGTACCACCGAAGTCCAGCCGGCCTTGGCCGAGCGCTGGGACATTTCAGCAGACGGCCTGACCTACACCTTCCACCTGCGCCAGGGCGTGAAGTTCCACACTACCGACTACTTCAAGCCCACCCGCGACTTCAACGCCGATGACGTCCTGTGGAGCCTCAATCGCCAGCTCGATCCGAACCATCCATGGCATGACAAGACCAGCGTCGGTTACCCGTACTTCGAGAGCATGGGCTTCAAGGACCTGCTCAAGTCGGTCAGCAAAGCCGACGAGCACACCGTGGTGATTACCCTTAACCGACCGGAAGCGCCATTCCTGCGCGACATGGCCATGGGCTTCACCTCGATCTACTCCGCCGAGTACGGCGACCAGCTGCTCAAGGCCGGCAAGGCTGCCGAGTTGAACAGCAAGCCAATCGGCACCGGCCCGTTCATCTTCCAGCGTTACAACAAGGATGCCCAGGTTCGCTTCAAGCCCAACCCGGACTATTTCCGCGGCAAGCCGCCTGCCGATGCGCTGGTCTTCGCTATCGCTACCGACAGCAACGTGCGCCTGCAGAAACTGCGCGCCAACGAATGCCAGGTGGCACTCTATCCCAAGCCCGATGATGTACCGTCGATCAAGCAGGACCCGAAACTCAAGGTCGAGGAGATCGAGGCCTTGGTCACCGGTTACATCTCGATGAACACCGAACACAAATACCTGAGCGACGTTCGCGTGCGCAAAGCCATCAACATGGCCTTCGACCGCCAGACCCATGTCGACCAATTGTTCGGCAAAGGCAATGCACTGGTCGGCGTGAATCCGTACCCGCCGACCATGATCGGCTACAACAACGAGAACAGAAACCCGCCCCGCGACCTGGCCAAGGCGCGCGATCTGCTCAAGCAGGCGGGCGTGCCCGAAGGTACGGTAATCACCCTGTTCACGCGCAACGGCGGCGGCCCGACCAACCCCAACCCGCGTTTGTCTGCCGAGATGCTGCAGGCCGACCTCAAACAGATCGGCTTGAAGCTGGACATCCGCGTGATGGAGTGGGCCGAAATGCTGCGCCGGGCCAAGAAAGGCGAGGCCGACCTGGTGTCCACCGGCTGGGCCGGCGACAACGGCGACCCGGACAACTTCCTCAGCCCGCTGCTCAGTTGCGATGCCGCCAAAAGCGGCGAGAACTATGCGCGCTGGTGCAACCCTAAGTTCCAGGAGTTGATCAGCCGCGCCCGCGAAGTGATCGACAACGACGAGCGTGCAAGGCTCTATAACGAGGCATTGAAAGTGTACGATGACGACCAACCCTGGATCAGCATGGCCCATCCAAAGATGTTCACCGCCATGCGTGACAACGTGGAGGGCTACGTGATCAACCCTCTGACCAACAACAACTTCGCCACCACCAAGGTGAAGTAGAACAACAACGACCGCCGGCAACCCACACGGGAACCGGCGGCACCACCGTAGCGGGCTGATCGCCCCACGGCCTGATGAGGTAACCCCGACAATGTTGAGCTTTATTGCCCGGCGCCTTGGCCTGCTGATACCGACCTTTTTCGGTATCACCTTGCTGACCTTCGCGCTCATACGCCTGATCCCCGGCGACCCGGTGGAAGTGATGATGGGCGAGCGCAGGGTCGACCCCGAAATGCATGCCCAGGCCATGGAGCGCCTGGGCCTGAACAAGCCGCTGCCGGTCCAGTACCTGGACTATGTCGGCAAGCTGGCCCAGGGTGACCTCGGTGAATCGCTGCGCACCCGCGAGAGCGTGTGGAGCGAGTTCCTCACCCTGTTCCCGGCCACCCTCGAACTGGCCTTCGCCGCCCTGTTGTTCGCCGGCATCGTCGGCCTGCTGGCCGGCGTGATCGCTGCGCTCAAGCGCGGTTCGCTGTTCGACCACGGGGTGATGGGTATTTCCCTGGCCGGTTACTCCATGCCGATCTTCTGGTGGGGCCTGATCCTGATCATGTTCTTCTCGGTAAGCCTGGGCTGGACCCCGGTTTCCGGGCGCATCGACCTGCTCTACGACATCGAGCCGAAGACCGGCTTCATGCTCATCGACACCCTGCTCAGCGACGAGGAAGGTGCGTTCAAGGACGCGGTGATGCACCTGATTTTGCCGGCCATCGTGCTTGGCACCATCCCGCTGGCGGTGATTGCCCGCATGACCCGCTCGTCGATGCTCGAAGTGCTGCGCGAGGATTACATCCGCACCGCCCGCGCCAAAGGCCTGTCGCCGGCCCGCGTGGTGTTCGTGCACGGCCTGCGCAACGCGCTGATCCCGGTACTGACCGTATTCGGCCTGCAGGTCGGCACGTTGCTGGCCGGTGCGGTGCTGACCGAAACCATCTTTTCCTGGCCGGGCATCGGCAAGTGGCTGATCGAAGCCATCGGTGCCCGTGACTACCCCGTGGTCCAGAACGGCATCCTGTTGATCGCCTGCCTGGTGATCCTGGTCAACTTCGTCGTGGATATCCTCTACGGCCTGGCCAACCCACGCATCCGTCATCAGCGCTGAGGCCTTCGCCATGACTAGCCCGATTCCGAAATCCGTCACACCGGTCAGCCCGGTGGACCAGAGCCTGCTCTACCCCTCGCCATACAAAGAATTCTGGCAAGCCTTCGCCCGCAACAAAGGCGCGGTGATGGGCCTGGCCTTCATGTGCCTGGTGGTGTTCTGCGCGCTGTTCGCGCCGTGGGTCGCCCCGCACGACCCGAGCGAGCAATATCGCGAATTCCTGCTGACCCCCCCGGTGTGGCTCGAAGGTGGCAGCTGGCAGTTCATTCTCGGTACCGACGAACTGGGCCGCGATCTGCTCTCACGGCTGATCCAGGGCGCGCGGCTGTCGCTGCTGATCGGCCTGTCGTCGGTGGTGATGTCGCTGATCCCTGGCATCCTGCTGGGCCTGCTGGCCGGTTTCTTCCCGCAACTGCTCGGCCCGTCGATCATGCGCCTGATGGACGTGATGCTGGCCCTGCCCTCGCTGCTGCTGGCGGTGGCCATCGTCGCCATCCTCGGGCCAGGCCTGATCAACACCGTGATCGCCATCGCCATCGTGTCGTTGCCATCCTACGTGCGCCTGACCCGCGCCGCCGTGATGGGTGAGCTGAACCGCGACTACGTTACCGCCGCACGCCTGGCTGGTGCAGGGCTGCCACGGCTGATGTTCGTCACCGTGCTGCCCAACTGCATGGCGCCGCTGATCGTGCAGGCCACCCTCAGCTTCTCCTCGGCCATCCTTGACGCCGCCGCCCTGGGCTTCCTCGGCCTTGGTGTACAGCCGCCGACCCCGGAGTGGGGCACCATGCTGGCTTCGGCCCGTGACTACATCGAGCGCGCCTGGTGGGTGGTGAGCCTGCCCGGCCTGACCATTCTGCTCAGTGTACTGGCCATCAACCTGATGGGCGACGGCCTGCGCGATGCGCTGGATCCGAAACTCAAGAACGCCGCCTGAGGAGAACGCCATGTCACTGTTGCAGATCAACAACCTGAACGTGCGCTTCGGCGACGCCAATGCGGTACCGGTGGTCGATGGCCTGGACCTGACGGTGGAAGCCGGCGAGATCCTGGCCATCGTCGGCGAATCCGGCTCGGGCAAGTCCGTGACCATGATGGCCCTGATGGGTCTGATCGACGCCCCCGGGCGCATCACCGCGGACTCGCTCACGTTCGATGGCACCGACATGCTCAAGCTCAGCGGTCGCCAGCGACGCAAGGTGGTGGGCAAGGACATCGCCATGGTCTTCCAGGACCCGATGACCGCGCTCAACCCCAGCTACACCGTGGGTTACCAGATCGAGGAAGTGCTGCGCCAGCACCTGGGCCTGAAGGGCAAGGCCGCGCGCCAGCGTGCCCTGGAACTGCTGAAAAAGGTCGAGATCCCGGCTGCGGAAAGCCGCCTGGACGCCTACCCGCACCAGCTGTCCGGCGGCATGAGCCAGCGCGTGGCGATTGCCATGGCGATTGCCGGCGAGCCCAAGCTGCTGATCGCCGACGAACCCACCACTGCGCTGGACGTGACCATCCAGGCGCAGATCATGGAGCTGCTGGTCAACCTGCAGAAGGAGCGCAACATGGCGCTCATCCTGATCACCCACGACCTCGCCGTGGTCGCCGAAACGGCCAGGCGGGTGTGCGTGATGTATGCCGGCCAGGCCGTGGAAGTGGGCCAGGTGCCGGAGCTGTTCGATGTGCCCGCCCACCCTTACAGCGAAGCGTTGCTGGCGGCGATCCCCGAGCACAGCATCGGTGCCGAACGCCTTGCCACCCTGCCCGGCATCGTCCCCGGTCGCTACGACCGCCCCGTAGGTTGCCTGCTGTCACCGCGCTGCCCGTACGTGCAGGACAACTGCCGGCACCAGCGCCCGCCCCTCGATCCCCAGGCCCATAGCCTGGTGCGTTGCTACTACCCGTTGAACCAGGAGGTGGCGTGATGGCCGTCGTTCTATCCGCCCGGGAGCTGACCCGGCATTACGAAGTCTCCCGCGGGCTGTTCAAGGGCCACGCCCTGGTCCGCGCGCTGAATGGCGTGTCGTTCGAACTGGAGGCCGGCAAGACCTTGGCCGTGGTCGGCGAGTCCGGCTGCGGCAAGTCGACCCTGGCCCGCGCGCTGACCCTGATCGAAGAGCCGTCGTCCGGTTCGCTGCAAATTGCCGGCACCGAAGTGAAAGGCGCCAGCAAGAGCGAGCGCAAACAACTGCGCCGCGACGTGCAGATGGTGTTCCAGAGCCCCTACGCCTCGCTCAACCCACGGCAGAAGATTGGTGACCAGCTGGCCGAGCCGCTGCTGATCAATACTTCGCTGAGCAAGGCCGAGCGGCGAGAAAAAGTGCAGAAGATGATGGAACAGGTCGGCCTGCGCCCCGAGCATTACCAGCGCTACCCGCACATGTTCTCCGGTGGCCAGCGCCAGCGTATCGCCCTGGCCCGGGCAATGATGCTGCAACCCAAGGTGCTGGTGGCGGACGAGCCGACCTCGGCGCTGGACGTATCGATCCAGGCTCAGGTGCTGAACCTGTTCATGGATTTGCAGAAGGAGTTCAACACTGCCTATGTGTTCATCTCGCACAACCTGGCGGTGGTGCGGCATGTAGCCGATCAGGTGCTGGTGATGTACCTGGGGCGGCCGGCGGAGATGGGGCCGAAAGAAGATATCTACGAAAGGCCGTTGCACCCTTATACCCAGGCGCTGCTGTCGGCGACGCCGGCGATTCACCCAGACCCTTTGAAGCCGAAGATCCGCATTGCCGGGGAGTTGCCCAACCCGCTGAACCCGCCGGATGGGTGTGCGTTTCACAAGCGCTGCCCGTATGCGACCGAGCGGTGTGCCAAGGAGGTGCCAGCGCTCAGGCAGGTGAGTACCCGGCAGGTGGCTTGCCACTATGCCGAGCAGTTTCTTTAGCCTCTAGATAGCCGGGGCTGCTTTGCAGCCCATCGCGACACAAGGCCGCTCC
>NZ_JBNRIJ010000014.1:16627-59067 GCF_053557675.1 Pseudomonas sp. XP1
TCGGCCGCAAAGTGGCCCTAAAATCTCAATGCATGAAGAACCAGATCAGAATAATCACCGGAATCGGCACCCCAATCATCCAGAGCAGTATCGAGCGCATGGCCTTTCTCCTTGTTCGATGTTGAACAGACAGGTGCACGCGCCATGCCATCACGGTCAAAAAATCATACTCAACCGAATCAACGGTTTACTCCCCAAGCCGCTTGGCAAAACCGTGCAATATGCCGGATCCGCACCCTTGCAGCTGGGTGTTCTGCAATGCACTATCAGGCTCATGACCGCCCACACCCTCCCTGACGGCCCCGAGCAGACCCCGCTTACCGCCGACACCGTGCTTCGCTACCACCTGTGCTGGAAGCACCGCGATCTCGACGGTGTCATTGCGCTCTACCACCCGGACATTCAGTACCACGACTTCTTCCAGAACCGCGTGCTCGGCTATCAGGAACTGCGTGACTACGTGCGCGCCTGCCTGCCTCACGAAGCTGGCGAAGATATCGTGCACAGCGACCGCATCCGCGTGGACGGCTGCACAGCATTCATTCAGTACCAGGTCACGGTCCAAGGCGGCGACGGCCTGGTTGCGTTCCAGTCCAGCGAGGCGATTACCGTCAAGGACGGCCTGATCTGGCGGGTCAACGAATACGCCACGCTGGTCCGCCGGAACGGCAGTGGCCATGCCACTAACGGCCCGCGCCCGGCCACCAGCCGCCTGGGCCTGTCGCCCCGTCAACTGTCGACCATGGCCCAGGACCTGGAACACTACTTCCAGCGCCAGCGCCCCTACCTGGACCCGGAGCTGGACCTGCAGCAGGTGGCACACGCCAGCGGCTACAGCCGCAACCAGATCTCCTACCTGCTCAACCAGGTGCTCGGGCAAAGCTTCTACCGCTACGTCAACCAGGCCCGCCTGCAGCACCTGATGGCCAGCCTCGATGACGACAGCATCGAGGCCACGATCGACGAGCTGGCCTTCAATGCCGGCTTCAACTCCCTGTCGGCGTTCTACAAGTGTTTCCGCGAGCACACCGGGCTTACGCCCAAGGCATACCTGAAGCAAATTTCCCTGCGTGCACGCACGTAAGACAGCCGCCCGTAGACACCACTAGGATCGCCCACAGACCTGACGGATGTGGAGCCGAACCCGATGCAACCCCTGCGCACGCTCAGCCTGTGGATGGACCAGCTAGACGAGCCGTTGTGCGCCCGCCCGGCCCTGCGCGAGGACCTGGACGCGGACGTATGCATTATCGGCGCTGGCTACACTGGCCTGTGGACCGCCTACTACCTCAAGCGCCAGGCGCCGCAGCTGAACATTGCAGTAATCGACGCCTACATCGCCGGTTATGGCGCCTCGGGGCGCAACGGCGGGTGGCTGATGGGCAACCTGCTCGGCGAAGACCGCCTTCTGGCCGCCCTGTCGCCGCAGCAGCGCCGCGCCAGCATCGACTTGCTGCATGCCATCCCCGATGAAGTACATGGCGTGCTGCAACGCGAAGGCATCGACTGCGACTACCGCAAAGGCGGCGTGCTGTACTGCGCCGCACGCTACCCGGAACAGGAGCGCAGCCTGCGCACCTACCTCGACAACCTTTATCGCCAGGGCATGACCGAGGACGACTACCGCTGGCTGCGCCCCGAACAGCTTGACGCCCAGTTGCGGGTCAGCAATGCCTATGGCGCGATCTACAGCCCGCACACCGCGACCATCCAACCCGCCAAACTGGCGCGTGGTCTGGCCCGGGCGGTAGAGGCGCTGGGCGTACCCATCTACGAGAACACCCCAGCCATCGACTGGCAGCCGGGTGAGGTGCGCACCTCGCTGGCGCGCATTCGCTGCCAATGGCTGGTACCCGCCGTGGAAGGCTACGCCGTCAGCCTGCCGCCACTGGGCAAGCATCAGCTGCCGGTACAGAGCCTGCTGGTAGCCACCGAGCCCCTGCCGGAAGCCACCTGGGAACAGATCGGCCTGAACCAGGGCCAGGCCTTCAGCGAGAGCAGCCGCCAGGTCACCTACGGCCAGCGCACGGCCGACAACCGCCTGGTATTCGGCGCCCGTGGCGGCTACCGCTTCGGCGGCCGCCTGCGCGAAAACTTCCGCCTCACTGAACAGGAAATCGAGCTGCGCCGCTACCTGTTCGGCGAACTGTTCCCGCAGCTGAAGCACGTGCGCATCACCCACTCCTGGGGCGGCAACCTGGGCATGGCACGGCGCTTCCGCCCACACATGCTCTGCGACCGCCAGCGCGGCATCGCCCTGGCCGGCGGCTACGGCGGCGAAGGCGTCGGTGCCACCAACCTGGGCGGGCGAACCCTGGCGGCGCTGATCCTCGACCAGCACAACGAACTGACCGCGCAACCCTGGGTGCTCGATAACCGCCCGCTTTCAAGCCTGGCCAGTTGGCCACCCGAGCCCTGCCGCTGGCTGGGCTACAACGCAATCATCCAGAGCTTCGTCCACGAGGACCGGACCCTCGCCACCCCCGCCAGCGCGCCGTGGAGGCGGCGCCTTGCCAGCAATCTTGCGGACTTCATGGAAGGCTTCATGCACTGACTTCCCTTTCCCCGACACAGGATTTACCGGTCATGAGCATCACCCATTTCAAGAACACCGACAGCGTCGTGCTTGATAACTCCAGCCCCGTTGCGGTACCGCTTGGCGAGCCCGTGGCGGTAGCGTCGATCACCTGCGTGGAGCGCAGCGACGGCGTCGAAACCGGCATCTGGGAGTGCACCCCCGGGCGCTGGCGGCGGCAGATCGTGCAGCAGGAGTTCTGCCATTTCACCAAGGGCCGCTGCACCTTCACCCCTGACGGTGGAGAGCCCTTGTTCATAGAAGCCGGAGACGCACTGATGCTACCGGCCAACAGCACGGGCACCTGGGATATCCAGGAGACCGTTCGCAAGACTTACGTTCTGATTTTCTGATCCGCTGATCGCCTGCCTTCGATAACAACAGACAAAGCAAGGTAACCCCGACATGCGCACGCTCCTTCTCGCCCCTCTGATGCTGGCCGCCAGCGTGGCCGGCGCCGCCGAAACGGTGAAGATCTACAACTGGTCCAGCTACGTTGCCCCCGACACACTGAAGAACTTCCAGCAAGCCAGCGGTATCGTGCCCACCTACGACGTTTACGACAGCAACGAAACCCTCGACGGCAAGCTGATGACCGGCAACTCCGGCTACGACGTGGTGTTCCCGTCCAACCACTTCATGGCCCGGCAAATCCAGGGCAAGGCCCTGAAGCAGCTGGACAAGTCGCAGCTGCCCAACTGGCACAACCTCAACCCGGTGTTGCTCAAGGCACTGGAGGTAAATGACCCGGGTAACCAATACGGCTTCCCGTACCTGTGGGGCAGCACCGGCATTGGCTACAACATCGACAAGGTCAAGGCGGTGCTCGGCGACAATGTCCCGGTGGACTCCTGGGACCTGATCTTCAAGCCCGAGTACATGAGCAAGCTGAAAAGCTGCGGCGTCGCGGTGCTGGACAACGGCCCCGAGCTGTTACCGATCGCCCTGCACTACCTGGGCCTGCCGCACCACAGCCAGAACCCGGCGGACTACGACAAGGCCAAGGCGCTGCTGATGCAGGTGCGGCCCTACATCAGCTACTTCCATTCATCGAAGTACACCGGCGACCTGGCCAACGGCGATATCTGCGTGGTGGTGGGTTTTTCCGGGGATGTGCTGCAGGCGAAGAATCGTGCCGAGGAGGCGAAGAACGGGGTGAAGGTGGGCTACTCGATACCCAAAGAAGGTGCACCGATGTGGTTCGACATGGTCGCCATGCCGGCCGATGCACCGGATGAAAAGGCCGGGTATGCCTACATGAACTACCTGCTGCAGCCGGAGGTGATGGCCAACATCAGCAACCATGTGCAGTACGCCAATGGCAACCTCGCGGCGGACGGGCTGGTGGAGCCTGCGATGAAGGGCAACACGATGATTTACCCGAGCGAGGAAGTGATGGGCAAGCTGTATGCGCTGGAGGCGATGCCGGCCAAGATCGACCGTATTCGCACGCGGATCTGGACCAGTATCAAGGCCGGGAATTGATTTCGACCTTGACACGGTCCCTGTGGGAGCGGGTTCACCCGCGAATGCGATGTTGAGTTTACCGACGCATTCGCAGGTAAACCCGCTCCCACAAGGGACAGGAGCAGGCCCTGAAAATCAGGAGCAAGCTCTCGAAATCAGTGGTGCTCGCGGGTAGCGCGGAACTTGATGTCCGGCCAGCGTTCTTCCATCAGCGACAGGTTGACCCGGGTCGGCGCCAGGTAGGTCAGATGCCCGCCACCGTCGATGGCCAGGTTCTCCATGGCCTTGTTCTGGAATTCCTCGAGCTTCTTCTTGTCGTCACAGCCGATCCAGCGGGCCGACCATACGGTGATCGGCTCGTAGGCGCACTCGACCTTGTACTCTTCCTTCAGGCGACTGGCGACCACGTCGAACTGCAGCACACCGACTGCGCCGAGGATGATGTCGTTGCTGCGCTCAGGGAAGAACACCTGGGTAGCACCCTCTTCGGCCAGCTGTTGCAGGCCCTGGCGCAGCTGCTTGGATTTCAGCGGGTCCTTCAGGCGCACCCGGCGGAACAGCTCAGGGGCGAAGTGCGGGATACCGGTGAAGCCCAGCGCCTCGCCTTCGGTGAAGGTGTCGCCGATCTGGATGGTGCCGTGGTTGTGCAGCCCGATGATGTCGCCGGCATAGGCCTCTTCCAGCTGCTCGCGCTCGGACGAGAAGAAAGTCAGCGCATCGCCGATACGCAGGTCCTTGTTGATCCGCACGTGGCGCATCTTCATGCCCTTCTCGTACTTGCCCGAGCAGATGCGCATGAAAGCGATGCGGTCGCGGTGTTTCGGGTCCATGTTTGCCTGGATCTTGAACACGAAACCGGTGAACTTCTCTTCCACTGGCTCCACGGTGCGCTCGTGGGCAACCCGACCCAGCGGGCGCGGCGCCCAGTCGACGACGGCGTCAAGCACATGGTCGACACCGAAGTTGCCCAGCGCGGTACCGAAGAACACCGGGGTCAGCTGGCCGTTGATGAACTCTTCCTGGTTGAATTCGTGGCAGGCGCCCTGCACCAGCTCCAGCTGTTCGACGAACGAGTCGTACTGGTCGCCCAGGTGGGCACGGGCTTCGTCCGAGTCCAGCTTCTGGATGATCTTGGCTTCGGTGCGCTCGTGGCCGTGGCCCGGGGTGTACACCACGATGTAGTCACCGGTCAGGTGGTACACGCCCTTGAAGTCGCGGTAGCAACCGATCGGCCAGGTGATCGGCGCGGCCTTGATCTTCAGCACGGCTTCGATCTCGTCCAGCAACTCGATCGGGTCGCGGATGTCACGGTCGAGTTTGTTGATGAAGCTGACGATCGGCGTGTCGCGCAGGCGGCACACGTCCATCAGGGCGATGGTACGTGGCTCTACACCTTTACCGCCGTCGAGCACCATCAGCGCCGAGTCCACCGCGGTCAGGGTGCGGTAGGTGTCTTCCGAGAAGTCTTCGTGGCCGGGGGTGTCGAGCAGGTTGATCATGTGCTCGCGGTACGGGAACTGCATCACCGAGGTGGTGATGGAGATGCCGCGCTGCTTCTCCATTTCCATCCAGTCGGAGGTGGCGTGGCGGTCGGACTTGCGCGACTTCACGGTACCGGCGACGGCAATGGCCTTGCCCATCAGCAGCAGCTTCTCGGTGATGGTGGTCTTACCGGCGTCGGGGTGGGAAATGATTGCGAAAGTGCGGCGCTTCGCGACTTCGGCGGCCTGGTTGGTCATGGGAAATCGCCTGACTGGGGGATTAAAAAGGGGCGATATCATACCTGAAGTTGGGCCGGGACCAAAACTTGATGAACCGGCGGTGCCTGTTCCGGCCCTTTCGCGGGCACGCCCGCTCCCACAGGTACTGCACAGGCCCGCACAGCAGTGGAGATCCCTGTGGGAGCGGGCGTGCCCGCGAAGAGGCCGGCACTGCCATTACAAATTCAACAACCACCCGCTTTATCACGACAAATGGCCAAAGGTCAGTTATTTCAACGCCTACAGCGCACCAACCCGCTGCTTTTTCTCGTCAAGTTTCAGACTAACCAGTGATTAACACTGGCCAAATGCCGCCTCAGATGGGAACCTTTACGCCCACGGAGACGTCCACTCCCCTGCAACCCGCTTCGGTTGAGGAGCTGGTTTCATCAGCATTTTCGGGCCCGACGGGGTTCGGCTCATGGCCTGATCGCAGCCTTCGGCGTGCGTCACGCTGCTACTCGCGAACACACCACCCGCCGCCAGGACTGGCCGGCAACCAAGAAGTGTGCTCGCCGACAACACAAGGAGTCCGCCTGTGGCTAAACGCTACGGAAAAGGGCTGTTGGGATGGGCCGCCGTGCTCGTCATCCTGGCCCTGCTGGTCCACTGGATCGGCATCGACACGATCGCGCGTTATCGCGACGATCTTGGGTTCTACCTGCAAGCGCACCTGGTACTGGTGCTGGCTTCGATGGCGGCGGCGCTGGCCGTGGGCATCCCCGCCGGCATTGCGTTAAGTCGACCGCACCGGGTCGACAAAGCCGAGCGCTTCATGCAGTTCTTCAACGTTGGCAATACCATCCCTCCCCTGGCCGTTCTGGCCATCGCCCTGAGTATCCTCGGCATCGGCGCCGGGCCCGCGATCTTCGCGCTGTTCCTCGCCTCCCTCCTGCCGATCGTGCGCAACACCTACGAGGGCCTGAAAAACGTCCCCACCTCGCTCAAGGAAGCCGCCACCGGCATCGGCATGACCCCGCGCCAGCAACTGTGGCAGGTGGAGCTGCCCAACGCCGTGCCGATCATCGTTGGCGGTGTGCGCGTGGCCCTGGCGCTGAACGTCGGCACCGCTCCGCTGGCGTTCCTGATTGGCGCCAACAGCCTGGGCAGCCTGATCTTCCCCGGCATCGCCCTGAACAACCAGCCACAGCTCCTGCTGGGGGCTGCCTGCACCGCATTGCTGGCGCTGGCGCTGGACGCGGCGGTGAGTTTCTCCAGCAAGCGCTGGCTGGAACGTGGCCTGGCCCAATAAGGATAGGGAACGTATGAACAAGAAAATCGCCTTGCTGCTTGGCGCCGCCGTGCTGTTCGCAGGATTCGCCCAGGCGGCGGACAAACCGCTGATCCGCATCGGCGCGCGGGTGTTCACCGAACAGACCGTACTCGCCGAAATCACCGCGCAACACCTGCGTGCCAACGGCTATGACGTGCGCGTGACCACCGGCCTTGGCAGCAATATCGCGCGCCAGGCCCAGGAAACCGGCCAGCTCGACCTGATGTGGGAATACACCGGCGTGTCGCTGGTGTCGTACAACCATATCGACGAGCGCATGCCCAGTGCCGAGGCCACCTTCGCCAGGGTGAAGGCGCTGGATGCGAAGAAAGACCTGATCTGGCTGACCCCATCGAAGTTCAGCAACACCTACGCGCTGGGCCTGCCCAAGCAGGTCGCCGAGGCTTATCCGCAGATAAATTCGATCAGTGACCTCAACCAGGTACTGCGCGACGAAAGCCATCGCAACCACCTGGTGGCACTGGACACCGAGTTCGCCAACCGCCCGGACGGCCTGGTAGGCCTGAAACAGATGTACGACCTGCAAGTGGGGCGCGCCAACATCCGCCAGATGGATGCCGGCCTGGTCTACACCGCCATGCACAACAACCAGGTGTTCGCAGGCCTTGTGTACACCACCGATGGTCGCCTGAACGCGTTCAACCTCAAGCTCCTGGAAGACGACAAGCACTACTTCCCCGACTACACCGCGGCGCCGGTGGTGCGCAAACAGGTACTCGACGCCAACCCAAAACTGGCCAGCCTGCTCAAGCCACTGGCGGAGCAACTGGATGACGAAACCATGCGCCAGCTCAATGCCAAGGTCGACGTCGAACACCAGAACCCGACCACGGTCGCCGCCGCTTTCCTGCGTGAGCACCCAATGCCTAGCGAGGTACAGCCATGAGCCTGCTCGACACGTTTGCCCACCTCGACTGGGCCCAGGTGCTGCAACTGACCTGGCAGCACATCATGCTGGTCGGCGTCGCCGTGGGCCTGGCGATTCTGGTCGGGGTGCCGCTGGGCATCCTCATGACCCGCTTCCCGGCCTTTGCCGGCCCGCTGCAGGCCAGCGCCACCGTGCTGCTGACCATCCCTTCCATCGCCCTGTTCGGCCTGCTGCTGCCGTTCTACTCCAGGTTCGGCCAGGGCCTCGGGCCGCTACCGGCGATTACCGCGGTGTTCCTGTATTCGTTGTTACCGATCATGCGCAACACCTACCTGGCCCTGACCAACGTCGAGCCCGGCATCCGTGAAGCCGCACGCGGCATCGGCATGACCTTCGGCCAGCGCCTGCGCATGGTCGAACTGCCCATCGCCGTGCCGGTAATCCTTGCCGGCGTGCGCACCGCCGTGGTGATGAACATCGGCGTCATGACCATCGCCGCCACCATCGGCGCTGGCGGCCTCGGCGTACTCATCCTCACCTCCATCAGCCGCAGCGACATGTCGATGCTGCTGGTCGGCGCCGTGCTGGTCAGCCTGCTGGCGATCATCGCCGACCTGCTCCTGCAAACCCTGCAACGTGCCCTGACTCCAGAAGGACTGCGCTCATGATCGAACTGAAGAACCTCAGCAAAACCTTCAACGTCAACGGCAAGGACGTCAAAGCCGTCGACTCGGTAAGCCTCACCGTCAACGAAGGTGAAATCTGCGTGTTCCTCGGCCCCTCGGGCTGCGGCAAGAGCACTACCTTGAAAATGATCAACCGCCTGATCACGCCCACTTCCGGCCAGGTGTTCATCAATGGCGAAGACACCACCGGGCTGGACGAGGTCACCCTGCGCCGGCACATCGGCTATGTCATCCAGCAGATCGGCCTGTTCCCCAACATGACCATCGAGGAGAACATCACCGTGGTGCCGCGCCTGCTCGGCTGGGACAAACAGAAGTGCCATGAACGCGCCCGCGAGCTGATGCACATGATCAAGCTGGAGCCCAAGCAGTACCTGCAGCGCTACCCGCGCGAGCTGTCCGGCGGCCAGCAGCAGCGTATCGGCGTGATCCGCGCCTTGGCGGCGGAAGCGCCGGTGCTGCTGATGGACGAGCCGTTCGGCGCGGTCGACCCGATCAACCGCGAGATGATCCAGAACGAGTTCTTCGAGATGCAGCGGGCGTTGAACAAGACCGTGATCATGGTCAGCCACGACATTGACGAAGCGATCAAGCTGGGCGACAAGATTGCCATCTTCCGCGCCGGCAAGTTGTTGCAGCTGGACCACCCGGACACCTTGCTGGCGCACCCGGCGGATGAATTCGTCAGCAACTTCGTAGGCCAGGACAGCACCCTGAAACGCCTGCTGCTGGTGCGTGCGGAGGATGCGGCAGACAATGCGCCGTCGGTAAGCCCGCAGACGCCGGTGAGCGATGCGCTGGAGCTACTGGACGAGCACGACCGCCGGTACGTGGTGGTGACCGATGCACAGAACAAGGCGCTGGGTTACGTGCGCCGCCGTGATATGCATCGCCAGCAAGGGACTTGTGGCGACTTCCTGCGGCCGTTCAATGCCACGGCGTCGCATGATGAACATTTGCGCATCCTGTTGTCGCGGATGTACGAGTTCAACCGGGCGTGGCTGCCGGTGCTGGATGCCGAGCAGGTGTTCCTGGGCGAGGTGACGCAGGAGTCGATTGCGGCTTACCTGAGTTCGGGGCGTTCGCGCGGAGCAAAGACCTGCATTGTCTCGCCGGCCGAGGCGGTGGTTTCTTAATCCCTGGGGGCGCTGTGCGCCCCTTTCGCGACACAAGGCCGCTCCCACAGGTACCGCATCAGCTTCAGGATTGACGCGGTACCTGTGGGAGCGGCCTTGTGTCGCGATGGGCCGCACAGCGGCCCCGGCGATCTCGGCTCAGAACCCTACACTGGCCTGCACATAGAAGGTGCGCGGTTCACCCACATAGATGCCGGCATTGTTGTCACTGGAACGGGTGAAGTACTGCTTGTCGAACAGGTTCTTCACCCCCGCCGCCAGCTTCAGGTTGGACATCTGGGGCCCGAACTCATAGCCGCCACGGGCATGCCAGGTCACGTAACCCGGAATATCGCCGTACTGCCCGTCCGCACTCGGCTCGGTGATGTAGTCGCCGTTGAAGCTGCCATCGGCATTGATCCCGGTACCCGGCGCGCGCTGCTTGGATTGGGCGTAGGCATCCAGGTTCCAGGTCCAGTGGTTGACTGCGTAACGCACCCCGGCAGTGGCCACCTGGCGTGAATAGAACGGCAGGTCACGGCCCTTGAAGCCAGGAATGTCACCTTCATAAGTAGCGCGGGTATAGGTGTAGCCACCGCTCACCGACAGCCCTTCCAGGCGCGGGTCCAGCCCGTCCAGGTCATAGCGCACCGAAGCCTCGATACCCTGGTGCTTGGTCGCGCCGAGGTTGGTCCAACCCACATCGTTGTTGATGTACTGCAGTTCGTCGTCGAAGTCGATGTAGAACGCCGTCAGCTCACCGGCAAAGCCACCATTGTCATAGCGGGTACCGAGCTCGTAGGTCTTGGCCTTTTCCGGCTCCAGGCCATTGGCCGTGCTGTTGCCAGTACCACCCTGGCCCAGCTGGAAGTACTGCAGGCTGCCGAACGAGGTCTCGTAGTTGGCGAACAACTTCCACGCATCGGAGAGGTGGTACATCACGCTCAGGGCCGGTAGCGGCTCGTTGCTGGTGATGCTGCGTTTCTTCTCCGGCACCGGCTGGCCGTTGGCACCGAGCACCGGGCGGTCGCGCCAATCGGTGTTGATGTGCTCGAAACGGATACCCGGGGTGATGGTCCAGTTACCCACGTCGATCTTGTCGTCGATGTAGTAGGCACTTGCCTCGGTACCGCCACTGCGGTCCTGGAATACATGGCCGTCGGAGGTCGGGGTTGGCGTCGGCACGTTGTCGATCAGCGCCAGGCGGGTCGACTGTTCACGCATCGCTTCCTTCAGGTAGCGGTAGCCCACGCTGACTTCCTGGGTGGTCGGGCCGGCGAAGAAGATCCGCGACAGCCGCGGTTCGATGGCGAAGGTGTGGTAGTTGCGCGGGTACGACGACAGGGTCTTCATGTCGCGCGAGGCAATGGCGCTGCCGCGGAAGCTGTCGGTGTAGTAGGTCAGCACTTCGAACTGGGTGGCGTCGTCGAGCTGGCGCTGCCACTTGAACGACACGTCCTTGCGCCGACCGGCAAAGTAGTCGTAGTCGCGCAGCGACTGGTAAGGGTTGCTGTCGTACTGCGCCTGGGTCAGACCGCCAGGCATGTCGGCGCGGCCGTCGTAGTAGTGGAAGTTGAGCCAGAACTCGTCAACGTCGGTCGGCGCCCAGTGGGTCTTGAGGATGACGTCGTCGATGTCGTTGCCGTTGTTGCTTTCACGGTAGCCGTTGCCATTCACCCCGGTGTACAGCAGCGCCACGCCCATGCCGTTGTCCGCCGTGCCGCCGACGAAGGCCGACTCGGTATGCTTCCAGCCTCCGTGCTGGGAGGTTTCCAGGGTGGTGGACAGCTCCGCCGAGGCCTTCTCCGGGATCGCCCGGGTAACGAAGTTGATCACCCCACCGACGTTCTGCGGGCCATAACGCACGGAACCGGCGCCACGCACCACGTCGATGCTGTCGAGATTGCCCGAGGAAATCGGCGCCATCGACAACTGCGGCTGCCCATAGGGCGCGAAGGCGGCCGGGATGCCGTCGATCAGCACCGTGGAGCGTGGCGACAGGCGCGAAGTGAGGCCGCGAACACCCACGTTCAGCGACAGGTCGCTGCCGCCGGTGCCATTGGAATCCTGCACCTGCACACCCGGGATGCCGCGCAGCACGTCGCGCACGTTCATTGCGCCCTTCTCCACCATCGCCTCGCGGCGTACCACGGTGCGCGCGCCGGGGTGGTTCTGCACCACGCTCTGCTGGGCGTCTCCCAGCCAGTCACCCACCACCTTGATGTCGGTGGGCGCCAGCTCCAGGCTGCCGGTGGTGAGGATGCCATCGGCCTGAGCCGGCTTCACCACCACGGTGCCCTGGGACATCTCGTAGGTCAGGCCGCTGCCTTGCAACAACTGCTGCAGCGCCTGCTCGGGCGCCAGCTGGCCGGAAACCGCCGGGGCCTGCTTGCCGGCCACCAGCTCGGGGCTGAAGAACAGCTGCAGGTTGGTCTGCTGGCCCAGTTGGTTCAGCGCCGATGCCAAGGGTTGGGCTTGAATCTGGATAGTGCTGCCGGCCTCTGCGGCCTGGCTGTTGACGGCCACGGCGCTGACCGCCAGGGCCAGCGCCAGGGCGCGGAAGCGTGGGAAGGGCTTGTTGTTGTTCACGTCGTCGAGACTTCCTGGAGTACGGAATAAACGCCAACCGCATGCAAATGGAAATGCTTGGCAGTTGCAGCTGGCGGGGAAGACGAACGAGCGGAAAAAAACCTGAATCTATTTCGCGATTATTTCGCGCGAGCCATCTTCGTTGGCCTTGACGGCCACCGGCAGGATGCTCGGCAAGGCACGCAGCAGCGCGTCGGTGTCATCGGTGCTGAAGGTGCTGGACAGCCGCAGCTGCGCGACTTTGCCGGGGGCGACCCGCAGCGGCTGGCTACGGTAGCGCGAAGCTTCGGCCACCACCTCGGCCAGGGTGGCGTTGTCGAACACCAGCCGGCCTTGGCGCCAGGCAGTCAGGGCGCCGGTATTCACCGCATAGGGCGCGGCCACCTGGCCTTGTGCATCTATATGCGAGCCCTGGCCCGCCGTGAGCTGCGCCAGCGAGGCGCCCTTGCCCTGCACACGCACCGAGCCCTGCTCCACCGCCACACGGGTGCTGGCTGGGTCCAGACGGACGTCGAAACGGGTACCGGTGACAGTCACGCTACCCTGCGCGGTGTCGACCACGAACGGCCTGCCACTGTCATGGGCGACGGTGAACATCACTTCACCCGCCATCAGCCGGACATGCCGCTGGCCGGCGCTGAAAGCGACCTGCACTCGCGTGCTCCCATTGAGCTCAAGGTGCGAACCATCCGGCAGTTCGACCTGGCGGCGTTCGTTGAGGGCGGTCTGCAAGCTGCCCTGATGATTCAGTTGCTGGTAATGCCAGCCGCCCCAGCCCAGGCCCAACGCCAGTGCGGCCAGGCTGGCGGCCAAGGCCTGGCGCGCGAAGCGCCGACGTGGCAACTGGCGTACCGGGGCCGGCTGACACAGCGCTTCAAGGCGCTGGCGCGGGATGAAGTCGGCGGCCTGCCACAGGCGGGCGAGCTGCTGGTACTCATCACGGTGCCGTGCATCGCCTTCCAGCCAGGCATGCAGCTGCGCCTGCAGCCCGGCATCGCGCGGCGCATCCTGCACCCGGGCGAACCACGCCGCCGCCTGTTCGCGGACGGTATCGGTACCGTGCTGTTTCATCGAAAAGGTCTCCTGACTCATCATGCCGACACATCCAGGTGCTCACGCAGATGCCGGAGCGTGCGGATCATATACTTTTCGACCATGTTCTTGCTCAACCCCATGCGCTCGGCGATCTCGGCCTGGGTCAGGCCTTCGAGCTTCTGCCAGATGAACACCTGCCGGCAATTGAGCGGCAGTTCGGCCAGCGCCCGCTCGACACTGTCGGCCAGCTCCAGCGCATGCACGTAGGCTTCGGGGTCGTCACTGCCGGCCACGCCTTCGTCGAAGGTTTGCAGCTCCAGGGCCTGGCGGCGGTCCTCACGCCGGAAACCATCCACGGCAATATTTCGTGCGGTCTGGTGCAGGTAGGCGCGTGGCTGCTCGACCTGCTCGCGCGGGTTTTCCAGTACCCGGACAAAGGCATCGTGGGTGAGGTCCTCGGCCTGCTGTCGACTGCGCAACTTGCGCGTCCAGGTGCCGATCAGCTCGTGGTAGTGGTCGAGGAAGCCTTTGGGTCCGGACACGGTCGGGGTCATCAGGGAGGCAGACAAGGGTGCGAATAGTAATGTTTCTCATCCAGCACGGCAATTCCGCCAGTCGGTAACAAAAAATTTATCGTCTTTTTCATGCACGGCGGTGCCAGGAAAATGTGGCCATAAATATGAACACCTGAGGCCCTTTGGCGGGCAAGCCCGCTGCCGCGGCGATAGGGGAAACCCTGTGGGAGCGGGTTTACCCGCGAAGGCCGCAATACGACCCATTCCACAATTTTTTACGCTTGAAACCTCGCCGGGAACATCAGCCGGTCACATGGGTCGGTTATTCAAATGGCAGGTCGTCGATCCGCGTCGATCACGCCCGGATTGCCTGTTGATTCTGCATTCTTCACGCCCTAAAGTGCGCGCCGAACGTCCATGCTGGAAACGATCCATCCGGCTCAAGTACTGAGTAGGCGAACCAAAGTGGGGATACGGAGGACGTTCAGTTTGCAGCCACTTAAATTTTCAGTTTGCCCATGGAGTCCCTGAGCATGTCGATCCAGGTCGAAGACTATTTCGCGCGTGACACCTTCCAGAAAATGAAGGCGTTCGCCGACAAGCAGGAAACCCCGTTCGTACTCATCGATACCCAGATGATCAGCCAGGCCTACGACGACCTGCGTGCTGGTTTCGAATTCGCCAAGGTGTACTACGCGGTCAAGGCCAACCCGGCCGTGGAAATCATCGACCTGCTCAAAGAGAAAGGTTCGAGCTTCGACATCGCCTCGATCTACGAACTGGACAAGGTGCTGGGCCGCGGCGTCAGCGCTGACCGTATCAGCTACGGCAACACCATCAAGAAGTCCAAGGACATCCGCTACTTCTACGAGAAGGGCGTGCGCCTGTATGCCACCGACTCGGAAGCCGACCTGCGCAACATCGCCAAGGCCGCACCGGGTTCGAAGGTGTACGTGCGTATCCTCACCGAAGGCTCGACCACTGCCGACTGGCCGCTGTCGCGCAAGTTCGGCTGCCAGACCGACATGGCCATGGACCTGCTGATCCTCGCCCGCGACCTGGGCCTGGTGCCTTACGGCATTTCCTTCCATGTCGGCTCGCAGCAGCGCGACATCAGCGTGTGGGATGCTGCCATCGCCAAGGTAAAGGTGATCTTCGAGCGCCTGAAGGAAGAAGACGGCATCGAGCTGAAGCTTATCAACATGGGTGGCGGCTTCCCGGCCAACTACATCACCCGCACCAACAGCCTGGAAACC
Source organism: Pseudomonas sp. XP1 (assembly GCF_053557675.1). Lineage (NCBI taxonomy): Bacteria > Pseudomonadati > Pseudomonadota > Gammaproteobacteria > Pseudomonadales > Pseudomonadaceae > Pseudomonas > Pseudomonas sp. XP1. Next base: position 31,788 of record NZ_JBNRIJ010000014.1, read on the forward strand.
TACGCCGAAGAGATCATCCGCTTCCTGAAGGAAGACTTCGGTGACGACCTGCCGGAAATCATCCTCGAGCCGGGCCGTTCGCTGATTGCCAACGCCGGTATCCTGGTCAGCGAAGTGGTCCTGGTTGCACGCAAGTCGCGCACCGCCGTCGAGCGCTGGATCTACACCGACGTGGGCAAGTTCTCTGGCCTGATCGAAACCATGGACGAATCCATCAAGTTCCCGATCTGGACCGAGAAGAAAGGCGAGACCGAAGAAGTGGTCATCGCCGGCCCTACCTGCGACAGCGCCGACATCATGTACGAGCACTACAAGTATGGCCTACCCTTGAACCTGGCCATCGGCGACCGCCTGTACTGGCTGTCGACCGGTGCCTATACCACCAGCTACAGCGCAGTGGAGTTCAACGGCTTCCCGCCGCTGAAGGCTTACTACCTGTAATGCAGAACGGGGCCGCAAGGCCCCGTTTTCACTTGTGCTTTCCGCCTTCAGGCCTGTGCAACTCCCTGTAGGAGCAGCCTTGTGCTGCGAAGAGGCCATAGCTGCCAAAGGCCATCTTTTGTCATGCCGGCATCTTCGCAGCACAAGGCTGCCCCTCCAGGTACTGCGGGCCTTGAGGGAACCTCAAGCTTCCCGCCGTTCGATCTCCTCGGCATACCGCGCCGCAAAGGCCATCAACACCGGCCCCGCACCCTGCAAGGTCACCAGCGCGCTGCGCAGGAAATTCATGTTTCCCTCGACCCGCGCTCGTTCCAGCCAAGGCCCGGCTTCCGCCACTTGCCCCCGCTCGACAAGCACCAGCGCCAGGCTGAACATGCCACGAAAGTCCCCCGCCTGGGCCGAACGCCGGTACCAGCGCACCGCCCGTGCCGGGTTGGGCGCCGTGGCGATGCCTTGCTCCAGGTAACGCCCGTACAGGTTCATCGACTTGGCATGGCCCATGTGCGCGGCCTTCTCGTAGCACATCAGCGCCTGCGCCTGGTTGGCTGGTATGCCGCGCCCGGTAGCCAGCAGGTTGCCCAGGTTGTAAAGCCCCCAGTCCAGCCCGGCATCGGCCGCACGCGCATAGTGGATGGCTGCCTGCGCCTGGCTTGGTTCACCACCCCAACCATGCTCCAGGCAACGCCCCAGCATGTTGTGCGCCATGGCACTGCCGCCCTGCGCGGCGATGCCGAACCAGCGCCTGGCGACGGCAGCGTCCGCCTGAATGCCGCGCCCGTCCAGCAGGATCTGCCCCAGCAGCAACTGTGCCTCCACCGCGCCCTGCCCGGCCGCCGCCAGGATCGCCTGGGCGGCCTTGCCAGGGCTTTCTTCCAGCATGGCCTGCAAACCGGCCACATCGACCACTTCCTCACGCCGCAACTGATAGGACACGATTCAGACCTCGGCCCAGCGGCGCAGCAGGTTGTGGTAGGTGCCGGTCAGTTGCAGCAATGATGGATGGTCCGGCACATCGGCAGTCAGTTGCTGGATGGCATTGTCCATCTCGAACAGCAACGCCCGCTGGCTGTCCTCGCGCACCAGGCTCTGGGTCCAGAAGAACGCGGCGTAACGCTGGCCTCGGGTAACAGGGTTGACCTTGTGCAGGCTGGTGCCGGGGTACAGCACCAGGTCACCGGCAGCCAGCTTGACCTGCTGCACGCCATAGGTGTCCTGGATCACCAGCTCGCCGCCGTCGTAGCTGTTCGGCTCGCTGAGGAACAGCGTGGAAGACAGGTCGGTACGCACCCGCTCCGGGCTGCCCTTGGGCTGGCGCAGGGCATTGTCGATGTGGAAGCCGAAATTGCCGCCTTCGCGGTAGCAGTTGATCAGCGGCGGGAACACCTTGTGCGGCAAGGCTGCGGACATGAAGCGCGGGGTTTGCCACAGGCGGTCGATCAGTGCAGTGCCGATCTCCTTGGCCAACGGGTGGCCTTCCGGCAACTGCAGGTTGTGCTTGGCCTTGGCCGACTGATAGCCGGCCGTGATCTTGCCGTCGGCCCAGTCGGCCTGCTCCAGCGCCTCGCGGATACGGGCCAGTTCATCGGCGTCGAACAGGCCGGGGATGTGAAGCAGCATGGCGGCGCCACCGTTGGAAATTGTAAAGGTGCCAATGATATTGATTCCCTTTTGCGCTTCACAAGCCCCATTCGCCGCTTAAGACGTTTCAGCTTGATGAAACCGTAAACGGAAATTGTAAAGATTGTAAATTCTTCACGAATGGTAACTACTCTCAATTGTGACTCACAATTGCTTACATTAAGATCCGCGGCCTTACCACCTTGGGGAAGGTCCTTAGCAATGCGCCAATCCGTACCATCTGCAGTGAGTTCACCACGCCTGATCGTGTCTGCCATCGGCGTTGCCCTCAGTGCCTCCTCTGCCTATGCAGCCGACCCGGCCGCCAGCAGCGCTATCACCCTCGACGCCACCAGCGTCAACGGCAAGGCTGAACAGGCCAGCACCGATTACAAGGTCGACAAGGCCTCCTCGCAGAAGTACACCGCGCCGCTGGTAGATACCCCACGCTCGATCACCGTGATCCCGCAGCAAGTGATCAAGGACACCAGCGCCTTGACCCTGCAAGATGCACTGCGCACCGTGCCGGGCATCACCATGGGTGCCGGCGAAGGTGGCAACCCCTCCGGCGATCGCCCATTCATTCGCGGCTTCGACAGCCAAAGCTCGATGTACCTGGACGGCGTGCGCGATACCGGTTCGCAAACCCGCGAAATCTTCGCCATCGAATCGGTAGAAGTGGCCAAGGGCCCGAACTCCTCGATCGCTGGCCGCGGCGCTGCCGGTGGCACCATCAACATGGTCAGCAAGCGTGCGCACCTGGGCAATTCGCTCGACGGCGCCTGGACCTGGGGCAGCGATCAGACCCAGCGCTACACCCTGGATGGCAACTACCAGTTCAGCGACAGCGTCGCTGGCCGCCTGAACCTGATGACCCACAAAAGCAACGTCGCCGGCCGCGATGAGGTCAACTACGACCGCTGGGGCGTGGCTCCTTCGCTGGTGTTCGGTCTGGGCACCGATACCCGCGTGAGCCTTGATTACTACCACGTCGAAAGCGACGACCTGCCGGATTCGGGTATTCCCTACAGCCTGCGCTCCGGCAGCTCGGCCGCTCGCACCTCGGCCAACCCGGACAAGCCGACCCACGGCGGTGGCAGCAGCAGCAACTACTACGGCCTGGTCGGTCGCGATTTCTCCAAGAGCCGTGCAGATATTTCGACCATCAGCATCGAGCACGACCTGAGCGACTCGCTGACCATCAAGAACACCTTGCGCCACGGCAACACGCTGCAGGACTACATCTACAGCCAGCCAGACGACAGCAAGGGCAACATCCTCAACGGTGAAGTCTGGCGTCGCCCGAACAACCGTGTCGCCAACACCCGCACGACCACCAACCAGACCGACCTGTATGGTGATTTCTATGTTGGTGGCATGAAGAACAGCTTCTCCACTGGTATCGAGCTCAGCCGGGAAACATCGGTGAAATCAGGCTATGACGTCACCGGTTTCAGCGCTGGCAACTGCTCGAGCGCAACAGGCCAGATCTCTGGTGTCTGCACCTCGTTCCCGAACCCAAATCCGCATGAAGAGTGGGACGGCACCATCAGCCGCACCGAAGCCGGTGCCGATACTTCTGGCAACACGCGCGCCATCTACTTCACCGACACGCTGGAACTCGACCCGGCCTGGTTGCTGACCATGGGCCTGCGTTACGACCACTTCGACACCAAGGTCAAGACCAAAGCGGCCAACGGCTCCACCAGCTTCAAGACCGAGGACACCAGTGAATTCGTCACTGGCCAACTGGGCCTGACCTGGAAGCCTGCCGAGAACGGCAGCATCTATGTGTCCTATGCCACCTCCGCCACCCCGCCTGGCGCTTCGCTCGGCGAAGGTTCCGACGGCAACGCACTGCTCACGGCCACCACCACCAGCGAGCTGAAACCGGAAAAAACCACCAACTACGAAATCGGTACCAAGTGGGATCTGCTCGACGAACGCCTGGCGTTGACCGCAGCCATTTTCCGCACCGAGAAGGAAGACGCTCGTGTTCTGGTGGATAACAACACCTACCAGAACATCGGCAAGACCCGTGTCGATGGCCTGGAGCTCAGCGCCAGCGGCAAGCTGACCGACGCCTGGCAGGTATTCGCTGGCTACACCTACCTGGATGCCAAGCTCGTCGACGGCGGCGCGCAGCGGGTCGGCACGGTGTTCGTCGATGGTTACAACGATGGCAATCAGTTGCCCAACACACCGAACAACAGCCTGACCCTGTGGACCACCTACAACGTCACCCCGAAGCTGACCATTGGTGGTGGTGCCTTCTATGTCGATGAAGTGTTCGGCAACACCACCAACAGCGTGATGGTCGACTCGTACTGGCGCTACGACGCCATGGCCAGCTACAAGCTGACCAAGCACGTCGACCTGCAGTTGAACGTGCAGAACCTCACCAACGAGGTCTACTACGACAAGGCCTACAGTGGGCACTATGCCAACCAGGCCGCTGGGCGGACTGCACTGTTGACCACCAGCTTCCACTTCTGACGCCGGGATCGGACTGATCTGTTGAATGGGCTGCGCCTGTGCCGGCCCTTTCGCGGGGGAACCCGTTCCCACAGAGATATCCCTGGACCTGAGGTCAGTGCAGTACCTGTGGGAGCGGGTTCACCCGCGAAGAGGCCGGTACAGCCAACAAGCCTGACTGACTAGCCCACCCTGCCCCGTTCATTCCCGTGAGCGGGGCTTTTGCGTATCAAGGCATAATGCACGCCGCGCGGTGTGCGGCAGAAACACAAGGTGATCATGTGGTGAAGAAGACGCTGTTCCAATTGCACTGGTTCTTTGGCATCACCGCTGGCCTGGTGCTGGCCTTAATGGGTATCACCGGGGCCTTGTACTCGTTTCAGGAAGAGCTGCTGCGCGCGCTGAATGCCGATGTCCTGAAGGTCCAGGTGCGCCCGGAGGGCGTGCTGCCACCGGCCGAACTGGTCCGGCGGGTCGAGGCCCAGCAGCACGACAAGGTAGCGATGCTTTGGGTCGATGTGCGCGAAGGCAACGCCGCACGCGTCTCCTTCACCCCGCCACCAGGCGAGCGCCGTGGCCCGCTGCGCTACGCAGACCCATACACCGGCGAACTCAAGGGAGAAGTGGCCGGGCAAGGCTTCTTCAACCTCATGCTCAACCTGCACCGCTTCCTGGCCATGGGCGACAGCGGCCGGCAGATCACCGGTGCCTGCACCTTGATGCTGGTGTTCTTCTGCCTCTCCGGCCTGTACCTGCGCTGGCCGCGCAAGGCGCTGGACTGGCGCACCTGGCTGACCTTCGACTGGGCCAAGAAAGGCCGCGCCTTCAACTGGGACCTGCACGCGGTGGCCGGCACCTGGTGCCTGCTGTTCTACCTGCTGTTCGCCCTGACCGGGCTGTTCTGGTCCTACGAGTGGTACCGCGAAGGCCTGAACAAGCTGCTGGCCGACGCGCCGGCCGCCGGCCAGCAGCAAAAGCGCGGCGAAGGCCGTGGCCGCCACGGGCCGCAGAAGATCGACAAGAACGCCCCACCACTGGTGGTCGACTACGACGCGATATGGGCCAATCTCAAGGACGCGGCCGGCCCGGGCCTGGCGATGTACAACCTGCGCCTGCCACCCGTAGGCGGCCAGCCGGCCAACCTGTTCTACCTGCTGGACAACGCCGACCACCCACGTGCCTTCAACACCCTGGTGCTGGACCCGGTCAGCGGCCAAGTGAAAAGACATGACCGCTACACCGACAAGTCCTTCAAGGCCCAGTTGCTGCAGAGCGTCTACGCCCTGCACGTGGGCGAATACTTCGGGCTGCCGGGGCGCATCATCGTCACCATCGCCAGCCTGACCATGCCGCTGTTCTTCGTCACCGGCTGGCTGCTGTACCTCGACCGCCGGCGCAAGAAGCGCCAGGTGCGTGCCGCCCGTGGCAACGTCACCAGCAACACTACCAGCGGCGACAGCTGGCTGATCAGCTTTGCCAGCCAGAGCGGGCTTGCCGAACAACTGGCCTGGCAGAGCGCCGGGCAGCTTCAGGCCGCCGGCCTGCCAGTGCAGGTACGCGCCCTGGCAGAACTGGATGAAAGCGACCTGAGCCAGGCCCGCCGTGCACTGTTCGTGGTCAGCACCTTCGGCGACGGCGAAGCCCCCGACAGCGCCCGCGCCTTCGAACGCAAGGTGCTCGGCCAACCTTGGGCGCTGGAGAACCTCAGCTATGCCCTGCTCGCCCTCGGTGACCGCCAGTATCCGCACTTCTGCGGCTTCGCCCGCCGCCTGCAGGCATGGCTGGGTGAACGCGGTGCCACCAGTGCATTCAGCCCGGTGGAAGTGGACAACGCCGACCAGGCCGCGCTGCAGCAGTGGCAGCAGGAGCTGGCGCAACTGACCGGCGCCCAGCCAGTGGCTGCCTGGCAGCCGCCGAGTTTCGGCAGCTGGTCGCTGGTGCGCCGTGAACTGCTCAACCCGGGCAGCCAAGGCCAGCCGGTGTACCTGCTGGGCCTGCGACCGGAACAGCCTGCCAGCTGGGAAGCCGGTGACCTGGTGGAGATCCTGCCGCTCAATGGCCAGCCGAGGATCGACGCCTTCCTCGATGGCATGGCGCTGGACACCGGGGCCAAGGTGCAAGTGAATGGCCTGGGCGAAACCCTCGCCCAGGCCCTGGCCGGCCGCCAGTTGCCGACCCGTCGCGATCACCTGATCGGCCTGCAGCCGCAAGCTCTGGTCGACGCACTGGTACCGATCGGCAGCCGCGAGTACTCGATTGCCTCGATCGCCAGTGATGGCGTGCTGGAGCTGATCGTGCGCCAGGAACGCCATGCCGATGGCAACCTGGGCCTGGGTTCCGGCTGGCTGACCGAGTACCTGCCGCTTGACGGTACGCTGAGCATGCGTTTGCGGCGCAACAGCAGCTTCCACCTGCCGGAAACTGCTGCACCGCTGGTGTTGATCGGCAACGGCACTGGCCTGGCCGGCCTGCGCAGCCTGCTCCGCGCACGGGTGAATGCCGGCGAGCAGCGCAACTGGCTACTGTTCGGCGAACGTAACCGGGCGCATGACCTGCTGTGTGGTGACGAGCTGCAAGGCTGGCTGGAAAGCGGCGACCTGGCACGCCTGGACCTGGCATTTTCGCGGGATCAGGCCGAGAAGGTGTATGTGCAGGATGTGTTGCTGCAGCAGGCTGAAGAGTTCAAGCGCTGGGTGGCGGATGGCGCTTGTGTGTATGTCTGCGGCAGCCTGCAAGGCATGGCTGCCGGGGTAGATGCCGCGCTCAATGCCATCCTCGGGGAAGCTGTAATGCAACAGCTGATAGAGGATGGGCGGTATCGGCGGGATGTGTACTGATCGGAAACCGATGTAACCAGCACCGGCCTCTGCGCGGGTTTAACCGCGAAGAGGCCGGTACAGACTGTCAGTGCAGCTCGAAGGTGTCAGCATCCAGATTGGCCGGGAACTTGGCCCGATAGGCCGCCAGTTCCGCCGCACTCAACACCGCGGTAAACACCCCGTCCGCCTCCCCGGCACTGAGCAGGCTCTCGCCCTGGAAGTCCAGCACCTGGCTGTCGCCGGAATAGGCAAAGCCTTTGCCGTCGGTGCCCACCCGGTTCACCGCAGCCACATAACACAGGTTCTCGATACCCCGCGCCGGCAACAGGCGGTTCCAGTGCTGGCGGCGCGCAGCCGGCCAGTTTGCGGTGTACAGCAACAGGTCGGTGTCCTGGGCATCACGGCTCCACACCGGGAAGCGCAGGTCGTAGCAGATCAGCGGGCGAATCCGCCAGCCCTTGAGCTCGAACTGCACCTGGCGTTCGCCCGGGGTGTAATGCTTGTGCTCACCGGCCATGCGGAACAGGTGGCGCTTGTCGTAGTGCAGGATCTCGCCATCCGGCCGGGCCCACAGCAGGCGGTTGCGGTGGCTGCCATCAGCGGCCTGGATGATCACGCTGCCGGTAATCACCGTTTTGTACTTCTTCGCCTGGGCCTTCAGCCATTTGTAGGTCGGGCCGTTTTCCGGCTCGCACAGGCTTTCCGATTGCATAGAGAAACCGGTAGTGAACATTTCCGGCAGGATCACCAGGTCCACTTCGCCCACCTGCTCCAGCAGCACCTCGAAGTGCGCATAGTTGGCCTCGCGGTCGTGCCAGGCCAGGGTGGTCTGCACAAGGGCGACTTTCAGATTCGGCAGCGTGCTCAGATCGCGCATAGTTTTTCCGCTGCCTGACGCAGCGTCTCCTCTCGTTTGGCAAAGCACAGGCGGACCAGGCGTTGCTCGGGGATGGGTTGCTGGTAGAACACCGACACCGGGATGGTCGCCACGCCGTGCTCACGGGTCAGCCACAGCGACATGTCGACATCGTTCAGGTCCGGGCGGATCTGCGAATAGTCCACCAGCTGGAAATAGGTACCCGCCGTGCGGGTGAAACGGAACCGCGAGCCTTCCAGCAAGCCGCAGAACAAGTCTCGCTTGGCCTGGTAGAAGGCCGGCAGTTCATCGATATGCTCGGGGTGCTCGGCCATGAAATCGGCCAGGGCGCACTGCAGCGGGGTCACCCCGCAAAAGTTGACGTACTGGTGCACCTTTCGCAGCTCGGCGCTCAGTGCTGGCGGGGCGATAACGTAGCCGGTCTTCCAGCCGGTAACGTGATAAGTCTTGCCGAACGAGCTGACCACGAAGGCGCGTTGGTAAAGTTGCTCGTGGGCCAGCACGCTGGCATGGCGCACACCGTCGTAGACCAGGTGTTCATATACTTCATCGCTGACCAGGTAGATATCGCGGTCAGCGATCAGCCGCGCCAGCTGGTCGAGGTCATCGCGAGTGATCAGCGCACCGCTTGGGTTGTGCGGCGAATTGAGGATGACCATGCGCGTGCGCGGGCTGAGGGCATCGCTGAACTTCTGCCAGTCGATGCGGAAATCGCCGTCGCTCAGCTGTACATGCACGCAGCGGCCACCGGCCAGTTCCACGGACGGCTCGTAGCTGTCGTAGCAAGGGTCGAAGACAATCACCTCGTCACCAGCATGCACCACCGCCTGGATGGCGCAGAATATCGCCTCGGTGGCGCCAGGGGTGATGGTCACTTCCTGGTCGGCATCCACCTGCCCGCCATACAGCCGCGCGACCTTGGCCGCCACCTGCTGGCGCAGGGCCGGCAAGCCGGTCATCGGCGAATACTGGTTATGCCCGGCGGCCACATGCCGGCCGACTGCATCGAGCAGTGCCTGCGGGCCATTGAAGTCGGGGAAACCTTGCGACAGGTTGAGCGCGCCCGTCTGCACGGCGAGCTGGGACATGGTGGTGAAGATGGTCGTGCCGACATTCGGCAGTTTGCTGCGGATCATGGAGCCCTCTTTCCTGGGGTGTATCCGGCACGGGGTGGAGTCCGAGCATAGCGGATCGAGCGGTCAGGAAAAAGGTTGAAACAATAGGGGGATTGCGCTGGATCAAAGGGCCCCTTCGCGGGTAAACCCGCTCCCACAGGTACTGCACAGAATTCGAAAACTGTCTGGGACCTGGGAGCGGGTTTACCCGCGAAGAAGCTGGCGCGGAATCAGCGCTTGTCGCGGCGCTTCTTCTCGGCCTTCTTGTGGTGCGACATCAGGCGGCGCTTCTTGTTGACCTGGCGGTCGGTGAGGGTGTTCTTCTTGCCCTCGTACGGGTTCTCACCGCCCTTGTACTCGATGCGGATAGGCGTACCGACCAGCTTCAGCACGCGGCGGTAGGTGTTCTCCAGGTAACGCGAGTACGACTTGGGAATCTTGTCGGTCTGGTTGCCGTGGATCACGATCAGCGGCGGGTTGGCACCACCAAGGTGGGCATAGCGCAGCTTGATGCGGCGGCCATTGACCAGTGGTGGCTGGTGCTCGCTCACGGCATCTTCGAGGATCTGCGTCAGGCGGCTGGTCGGCCAGCGGGTCACCGCCGACTTGAACGCGGCCTGCACCGACTTGTACAGGTGGCCCACGCCGGTGCCGTGCAGGGCGGAGATGAAGTGGATGTCGGCGAAATCGACGAAGAACAGCCGGCGCTCCAGCTCGGTCTTCACGTAGTCACGCTCGCCCGGCTCCATGCCGTCCCACTTGTTCAGGGCGATGACGATGGCGCGGCCGGCTTCCAGGGCGAAGCCCAGCAGGTTCAGGTCGTGGTCCACCACGCCTTCGCGGGCGTCCATGACGAAGATCACCACGTTGGCGTCCTTGATCGCCTGCAGCGTCTTCACCACCGAGAACTTTTCGACTTCCTCGTGGATCTTGCCGCGCTTGCGCACGCCGGCGGTGTCGATGAAGGTGTACTTCTCGTCATCGCGCTCGAACGGGATGTAGATACTGTCGCGGGTGGTGCCCGGCTGGTCGTACACCACCACGCGCTCCTCGCCGAGCATGCGGTTGACCAGGGTCGACTTGCCGACGTTGGGGCGGCCGATGATGGCGATCTTGATACCATCCTTCTCGCTCGGGCCAGGGATGCGCACCGCCTCTTCGCCTTCGGCGACTTCGGCGTCCAGCGCTTCTTCGACCTGGTCGCGTGGCAGGTGGCCGAGCACAGCCTCCATCAGCGCGTTGATGCCGCGGCCCTGGGAGCCGGCCACCGGGATGGCGTTGCCCATGCCCAGCGGCGAGAACTCTGCGCGAGCCACATCGGCATCGATGTTGTCGATCTTGTTGGCAACCAGGATCGCTTCCTTGTTCCGCTTGCGCAGGTGCTCGGCGATCATCTGGTCGGCAGCGGTCATGCCGGCCCGGGCATCGACCAGGAACAGCACATAGTCGGCTTCTTCAATGGCCATGAGCGACTGCTCGGCCATTTTCTCGTCCATGCCCACTTCGTCACCGGTGATACCGCCGGTGTCGATCAGGATGAAGGAACGACCCTGCCAGCTGGCATCACCATACTGGCGGTCACGGGTCAGGCCCGACAGGTCACCGACGATGGCATCGCGGGTTTTGGTCAGGCGGTTGAACATGGTGGATTTGCCGACGTTCGGGCGGCCCACCAGGGCGATTACGGGAACCATTCGGCTCTCCACTCTTGAATTCTTGAAAATGCAAAGGCCGCTGCAAGGCAGCGGCCGGAGTTCGGGCGGCGTGTCCTGCGCCGCGGCTTGAAGCCCGCCAAGGCTTCAAGCATAGCTTCAGCGGATGGTCAGTGCCTCGAGCTTGCCGCTGTTGCCGAAGACGTAGATGGTGTCGCCGACCACAAGTGGGCGGGCACGCAGGCCATCACTGTCGATACGCTCACGGCCGACGAAGCGGCCATCGACCTGGCTCAGCAGGTGCAGGTAACCCTCGAAGTCGCCCACCGCCACGTAGCTGGAGAACACTTCAGGTGCGGTCAGCTGGCGGCGAGCCATGGTGTCGTTGGTCCAGAGGGCGCTGGACGAGCGCTCGTCGACACTTTCGACTGTACCCGAAGCTTCGCTGACGTAGACGTTGCCGAAGCCTTGGGCGACACCCACGTAGCTGGAGGCATCACGCTGCCACAGCACGCGGCCGCTTTCCAGGTCCAGGCCCGCGACGCGGCCCTGGTAGGTGCTGACGTACAGGGTACCACCCGACAGCAGCAGGCCACCGTCGATATCGACCACTCGGTCCAGCTCGGAACGGCCCTGCGGAATCGCCACGCGGCTCTCCCAAACCGGCACGCCGTTGTTGATATCCACCGCCACCACCTTGCCGGTGGACAGGCCGGCGACGGCCAGGCGGTTGGTGGCGATCGGTGCGCCGGTGCCACGCAGGGTCAGCACGGCCGGGGTGTTTTCGTAGATCCAGCGACGGTCGCCAGTGGCGGCATCCAGGCCGATCAGGCGATCGTCCTGGGTCTGCACCACCACCACCTCACCGTTGTTGGCAGGCGGGGCCAGCACTTCGCTGGTCACGCGGGAGCGCCAGCGCTCCTCACCGGTGCTGGAGTCCAGGGCGATGACTTCACCCTTGAGGGTACCGATCATGACCAGGCCGTAGCCCACGCCGACAGCGCCGGATACCGGCAGCTCGAGGTCCTTCTTCCACACCACGTCGCCGGTGATGCGGTCGAGAGCAAAGACTTCGCCGTTGACGTCGGAGGCGTAGATACGGTCGTTCTCGATGGCAGGTACCAGGGTGTTGTAGGTCTCACCCTGGCCATCACCGATCGAACGGCTCCACTGCTTCTTCAGCACCACTTCCTCGGTGAACTTGGTCAGCTCGGCCGGAGGCAGTTCCTTCTTGCTGTTGCTGCTGCAACCTGCGGCCAGTACGGCCAGGGTCAGCACTGCTGCATGTTTCCAACCGATCACTTACACGTCCCCTTTGGCCAAGTCATCCAGCTTCAATTGCAGGCCACCGACCGCCGCCTCATCGGACAACGCAGCCTTGGCTTTCTCGTAAGCGCTGTGCGCGTCGTCGGCGCGACCCAGTTGCACCAGCAGGTCACCTTTCAACTCTTCGCGGCTGGCCAGGAAGGCTTTGTCGGCGTCGCCATCGAGCAGCTTGAGGGCGTCCTCGGCCTTGTTCTGGGCAGCCAGCACACGAGCCAGGCGCTGACGCGAAATTTCGCCCAGGGTGGCATCGGCCGGCTTGTCCAGCACGCTCTTCAACTCGGCAGCAGCATCGTCAAGCTTGCCAGTCTCGACCGCGACCTTGGCCACGAACAGGCTGCCGTACTGGGCGTAGGCGGTACCGCCGAACTCGCTCTTGAGCTTGCCGGCCAGCTCCGCGACCTTGGTCGCGTCAGGCTGGCCAGTCGGCGTCAGGCTGGTCTCCAGCAAGGCCTGGTAAAGCTGCGAGGCACCTTGCGACTGATTGTTCTGGTACTTGTGCCAGGTATTCCAGCCCAACACCACCACGCCAGCCAGCAGTGCACCGGTCAGCAGCGGCTTGCCGTTGCGGTTCCACCAGTCCTTGACCCCTGCCAGTTCATCATCGGTACTCGACACCCCAATACTCCTTTTCGCCTATTCGCTTGTTGAACCGCGTTACGCCTGCACGATCGCGGTTTCCAGGTGCTCAGCCAGAGCATCCCAGGCAATGTTCTGTTGTTCGCCCTGACCACGCAGGGGCTTGAAGCCGATCTCTTGCTTGGCCAGTTCATCGTCGCCGAGGATCAGCGCGAACAGCGCGCCGCTCTTGTCGGCTTTCTTGAACTGGCTCTTGAAGCTGCCACCGCCGGCGTTGACAGCCAGGCGCAGGCCCGGCAGGCGGTCGCGCAGGCCTTCGGACAGGCGCAGGCCGGCCAGTTCCGCCTGTTCGCCAAAGGCGCACAGGTAGACGTCGATCTGGCGGCTGATGGACTCGGGCACCTTGCCCAGGGTTTCGAGCAGCAGGATCAGGCGCTCGATGCCCATGGCGAAACCGACGCCCGAGGTCGGCTTGCCGCCCATCTGTTCGACCAGGCCGTCGTAACGGCCGCCGGCGCAGACGGTGCCCTGGGCGCCGAGCTTGTCGGTGACCCACTCGAACACGGTCTTGCTGTAGTAGTCCAGGCCACGCACCAGCTTGGTATTGATCACGAACGGAATGCCGGCAGCGTCCAGGCGAGCCTTGAGGCCCTCGAAGTGCACGCGCGACTCTTCGTCCAGGTAGTCTTCCAGCTTCGGCGCGCCGACCAGCACCGCCTGGGTGTTCTGGTCCTTGCTGTCGAGAATGCGCAGCGGGTTGCTCTTCAGGCGGCGCTGGCTGTCTTCGTCCAGTTGCTCCAGGCGCGCCGAGAGGAACTCGACCAGCGCATCACGGTAGCGTGCACGGGCTTCGCTGGTGCCCAGGCTGTTGAGCTCCAGCTTGACTGCGTCCTGGATGCCCAGCAGGCCCCACAAGCGCCAGGTCAGCATGATCAGCTCTGCGTCGATGTCCGGGCCGTCCAGGTTGAACACTTCCACGCCAATCTGGTGGAACTGGCGGTAGCGGCCCTTCTGCGGGCGCTCATGGCGGAACATCTGGCCGATGTACCACAGCTTCTGCACCTGGCCGTTGCCGGTGATGCCATGCTCGAGCACGGCACGCACGCAGGCAGCGGTGCCTTCGGGGCGCAGGGTCAGCGAATCGCCGTTGCGGTCTTCGAAGGTGTACATCTCTTTTTCGACGATGTCGGTCACTTCACCGATGGAGCGCTTGAACAGCTCGGTGAACTCGACGATCGGCGTGCGGATCTGGCTGTACCCGTAGGTGTCCAGCAGGCCGGCCACGGTGCCTTCGAAGTAGCGCCACAGTGGCGACTGTTCTGGCAGGATGTCGTTCATGCCACGGATGGCTTGCAGCGATTTGCTCACGAAAAGTCCTTACGAATTCTGTGTGTCAGCCACGGACGATCAGCGCCGCGTCGGCTTCGGCCTTTTCGGCCGCTTTCTGGCGGATGAGCTTTTCCAGTTCATCGACCAGGTTGTCGTTGGTCAGCTTCTGTGCCGGCTTGCCGTCGATATAGACCAGGTTCGGCGTGCCGCCGGTCAGCCCCACATGGGACTCCTTGGCTTCGCCCGGGCCGTTGACCACGCAACCGATCACCGCCACGTCCAGCGGCACCAGCAGGTCTTCCAGGCGCCCTTCCAGCTCGTTCATGGTCTTGACCACATCGAAGTTCTGCCGCGAGCAGCTCGGGCAGGCGATGAAGTTGATGCCACGCGAGCGCAGGTGCAGCGATTTGAGGATGTCGTAGCCGACTTTCACTTCCTCGACCGGGTCGGCCGCCAGCGAGATACGGATGGTATCGCCAATGCCTTCGGCCAGCAGCATACCGAGGCCGACAGCGGATTTCACCGTCCCCGAACGCAGGCCACCGGCTTCGGTGATGCCCAGGTGCAGCGGCTGCACGATCTGCTTGGCCAGCAGGCGGTAGGCTTCGACGGCCATGAACACATCGGAGGCCTTGACGCTGACCTTGAAGTCCTGGAAGTCCAGGCGGTCGAGGTGCTCGACGTGGCGCAGGGCCGACTCGACCAGCGCCGCCGGGGTCGGTTCGCCGTACTTCTTCTGCAGGTCCTTTTCAAGCGAGCCGGCGTTGACGCCGATACGAATCGGGATACCCCGGTCACGGGCGGCATCGACCACCGCACGCACACGGTCTTCACGGCCGATGTTGCCCGGGTTGATACGCAGGCAGTCGACGCCCAGTTCGGCCACGCGCAGGGCGATCTTGTAGTCGAAGTGGATATCGGCAACCAGCGGCACGCTGACCTGCTGCTTGATGCGGCCGAACGCCTCGGCGGCGTCCATGTCCGGTACCGAGACGCGCACGATGTCCACGCCGGCATCGACCAGGCGCTGGATTTGCGCCACGGTGGCGGCAACATCGTTGGTGTCGGTGTTGGTCATGCTCTGCACCGCGATGGGGGCATCACCACCCACCGGTACATTGCCGACCCAGATTTTGCGGGATTCGCGACGTTTGATCGGAGATTCGCCGTGCATGATTACTGTCCCAACTTCAGGCGAGCTGTCTCGCCACTGGTGAACGGGGCAACATCGACGGCCTGGCCGTTGTAGCTGACCTGGGCGCCACGGGCAAAGCCCAGGCGTACCGAGAACGGCGGCTTGCCGGTCAGCTCGAGGTTGTCCCCCTTGCGCTTGATGGCGCTGAACAGCACCTTGCCGTTGCCGTCGGTGACCTGGGTCCAGCAATCGGCGACGAACTGGATGGCGACCTTGGCGCTGCCAGCCGGCACCACGGCAGGGGCAGCAGGCTCGGCAGCGGCCACGGCCGCTACGGGCGTAGCAGGTGCAACAGCCGCCGGGGCCGGAGCCGGGGCAACCGGTGCTACCGGCGCAGGCGCTGCAGCAGGGGCGCTGGCGACCGGTGGCACAGGCGCCTGCTGGGCTGGATTTGGCACCGCGGCAGCGGTAGCAGCAGGTGCCGGGCTTGCCGGTGCCTGTTCGGCGGCGGCAGGCTGCTCGGCAGCGCCCTGCTCCAGCGGCAGCGGCGCGCTCTCGGGCTGCTGCCCAGCGGAGACAGCCTGATCTTCAGGCTCATCGAGCGGGTGAATCTGGGTGGTACCGTCGGCGCTTTCGACTTCGACGTGCTCCAGGGCGATCTTGGCCAGGTCCTTGCCACGCAGGCTGCCCTGGTCCTGCCACCAGACAAAGCCGCCACCGACCACGGCCACCAGCAGCAGCAGGCTGACGCCGCGCAGGATATTGTGAGACAGCCGCACCGGCTCTTCGATACGGCCCAGCGAATGCACGTCGCTGCCTTTGGCGTGGGTACCGGTGTAACGGTCGAAGGCCTCCACCAGGGCAGCCTGGTCCAGGTCCATCAGCTTGGCATAGGCGCGGATATAACCACGGGCGAAGGTATGCCCCGGCAGCTTGTCGAAGGCGCCGGTTTCCACGTGGTTCAACGAACTGACAGTGAGGTTGAGCTTGCGGGCCACCTCGGCTTGTGACCAGTCCCGGTTCTCACGGGCCTGACGCAAAAGCTCACCGGGGTTCTGGCCAGGCGCTACTGCTACTTCGGGATGCGCGGCTTTCATCGTTGCTCCGACAGGTATTGCTGATATTCCGGCGTACCGGGATAAAGTCGTTGTAATTGCTGGCCCAGCTCGGCCAGTGTGCCCTGCTCGTCGAATACCCTGGCAAGGCGACTGCCCAGCAGCAGGCTACGGGCATCGTGGTCGCTCAACTGGCTGAAACGATCGTAGTATTCCCGGGCCGGCACATAATGCCTGTTTTCGTAGGACAACTCAGCCATTTCCAGCAAGGCTTTCGGCTGCCGCTGGTTGAGTTGCAAAGCTTTCAGCAGATACGCATGGGCCTGGTCGCGGCGCTCGAGCTTCAGAGCGGTCAGGCCCAGGTTCTCGTACACGCGTGAGCGCTCAGGATACAGGGTATCGGCGCTGGCAAGGCGAAACATCTGCTCGGCCTCGGCAAATCGCCCCTGAGCATAAAGGAAACTGCCGTAATTGTTGCGAATTCGCGTGTCGCCCGTGCGTGCGTGCAGCGCCTTGCGAAAGTGAGCTTCGGCCAGCGCCGGCTCGCCTTCGGCCTGGAAGACCAGCGCCAGGGCGGCGTGCGCGTCGGCATCTCCGCCATCCAGGGCCAGGGCCTTGCCCAGCGGCGCCTTGGCCTGCTCGGTCAAACCCTGTTGCAAATAACCCAGCCCAAGCTGCACATAGGCCCGCCCCGCCTCTGCCCTGCCCTGGCGGCTGGCCAGGGGGTCGCCCGCACCGCCCGACACGCAGCCGGCCAGCAGCGAAAGCGCAAGGATCGACAGCGCGGCGCGCAGGCTCATGGGCAAGGTCCCGGTCAGTGGCTGGCGGGGCTGTCTTGCAGCTCGGCGTCCGCGGACAGCTGGCGCACAGCGATGTAGCGCTCGCTGCGGCGGGTGCGGTCGTTGACCTGGCCGACCAGCTGACCACAGGCAGCGTCGATGTCATCACCACGGGTGGTGCGGGTAGTGACGTTGAAGCCACCGTGGTGCAACAGGTCCTGGAAACGGCGGATGGCGTTGTTGCTTGGCCGCTCGTAGCCGGAGTGCGGGAACGGGTTGAACGGGATCAGGTTGATCTTGCATGGTACGTCGCGCAGCAGCTCGATCATTTGCGCAGCATGCTCAGGCTGGTCGTTTACGTCCTTGAGCAGGGTGTACTCGATGGTCAGCACGCGCTTGCCACCCAGGGTGGACATGTAGCCCATGCACGATTCCAGCAGCATCTTCAGCGGGTACTTCTTGTTGATCGGTACCAGCTTGTTGCGCAGTTCGTCGTTCGGTGCGTGCAGCGACAGGGCCAGCGACACGTCGATGTGCTTGGCCAGCTCGTCGATCATCGGCACCACGCCCGAGGTGGACAGTGTGACGCGACGCTTGGAAATGCCATAGCCCAGATCTTCCATCATGATCTTCATGGCGGCGATGACATTGTCGAAATTCAGCAGGGGTTCGCCCATGCCCATCATGACCACGTTGGTAATGGCGCGGTCGATCTTGGCCGGAACGGTCCCGAAGGATTTGTTGGCAAGCCACACCTGGCCGATCACTTCGGCGGCGGTGAGGTTGCTGTTGAAGCCTTGCTTGCCGGTGGAGCAGAAGCTGCAATCCAGGGCACAGCCGGCTTGCGACGACACGCACAGGGTGCCGCGATCGTCGGTGGGGATGTAGACGGTCTCGACGCAGCTGCCGGAGGCAACGCGGACCACCCACTTGCGGGTACCGTCGGCGGAAATGTCTTCACTGACCACTTCCGGGCCCCGAATCTCGGCAACGGCCTCGAGCTTTTCGCGCAAGGCCTTGCCGACATTGGTCATGGCGGCGAAATCGTCGACGCCAAAGTGGTGAATCCATTTCATGACCTGACCGGCACGAAAACGCTTCTCTCCGATCGACTCGAAGAATTTTTCCATTTCCTGCAGGGTCAGGCCCAACAGGTTGATCTTGCCAGTCATGTCACTCATGGAATCACCCAAGACCTGCTTCGCTTAGCGAATGCGGTCGCACAGCTCGGTAGCGGAGAAGAAGTAAGCGATTTCGCGGGCAGCCGAAGCTTCCGAGTCGGAACCGTGAACAGCGTTTTCGTCGATGGAAACGGCGAAGTCAGCACGGATGGTGCCGGCAGCAGCTTCTTTCGGGTTGGTGGCGCCCATCAGCTCGCGGTTGGCCAGAACGGCGTTTTCGCCTTCCAGAACCTGAACGATGACCGGGCCGGAAGTCATGAAGGCAACCAGGTCAGCGAAGAAGCCGCGCTCTTTGTGCTCGGCGTAGAAGCCTTCGGCTTCGGCTTTGGACAGTTGCTTCATTTTCGAAGCGACGACGCGCAGGCCGGCTTTCTCGAAACGAGTGGTGATCTCGCCGATGACGTTCTTGGCAACGGCGTCAGGCTTGATGATGGAGAAAGTACGTTGAACAGCCATGGAAAACTCCAGAAATATGAGTGTTGCGAAAAATTAAACCCGCGAATTATACGCGGGTTCCAGGGGATTGCCTAACCTGCAGGACGCGTTCAGTCGGCTTCTTCGATCCAGGCCGCCTGGATGGCCTCGAGCACTTTCTCACCGCCGCGTGACGGATCGTCGCTGAATTCTGGCAACGCCAGCACCCAGCGGTGCAGATCGACGAAATTCACATAACGAGGATCGACTTCCGGCTTGCTTTCTGCAAGCTGGATGGCGATCTCAAGTACATCAATCCATTTCAGGCTCATGGGGCAAACCTCAGTGCGGCGCTTCGGCGGCGTGGTTGAGCGAATACTTGGGGATCTCGATGACCAGATCCTGGTCAGCGACGACCACCTGGCAGCCGAGGCGCGATTGAGCCTCCAGGCCCCAGGCCTTGTCCAGCATGTCCTCTTCCAGTTCGTCGGCTTCTTCGAGCGAGTCGAAGCCCTTGCGCACGATGCAGTGGCAAGTGGTGCAGGCCTTGACGCCGCCGCAGGCGCTTTCCATCTCGATGTGATGGTCGTGGGCCAGCTCCAGGATGTTGGTCCCGGTCTCGACTTCCACGGTCAGCCCTTCGGGGCAGAACTTCTCATGCGGCAGGAATGTCACCAGCGGCATCGGTTACTCCTCGATCTCATTCAGGTTGCGCCCGGCCAGTGCGGCTTTGACCGTCGAATCAAGGCGACGGGCGGCAAATGCGTCGGTCACCTGCGACAGACGCTTGGTCTGTTGCTCGATGGCTGCGCCATCGGTGCCGGCCAGCAAATCACGTAGTTCTTGCATCTGGAATTCGATGGCGTCGCGCTCGTCACTGCTGAGCAGGCGCTCACCGTCGGCGTCCAGGGCGCCCTGTACCGCTTCGAGCAGGCGCTCGCCGTCCACCTGGTGCTCGCGCAGCTGGCGGGCCTGCTTGTCGGAACCTGCGTGTTCGAAGGAATCCTTGAGCATGCGGGCGATTTCGCCGTCGGTCAGGCCGTAGGATGGCTTGACCTGAATGCTGGCTTCCACGCCCGAGCCCAGCTCGCGGGCGGCGACGCTGAGCAGGCCGTCGGCGTCGACCTGGAAGGTGACGCGGATTTTCGCCGCACCGGCGACCATGGCCGGGATGCCACGCAGCTCGAAGCGCGCCAGCGAGCGGCAGTCGCTGATCAGCTCGCGCTCGCCCTGCAGCACGTGGATCATCATGGCCGACTGGCCATCTTTATAGGTGGTGAACTCCTGAGCACGCGCCACCGGGATGGTGGTGTTGCGCGGGATCACCTTCTCCATCAGCCCGCCCATGGTCTCGAGGCCAAGCGACAGCGGGATGACATCCAACAGCAGCAGTTCGCCACCTTCGCGGCGGTTGCCGGCCAAGGTATCGGCCTGGATGGCGGCACCGATGGCCACCACCTGGTCGGGGTCGATCGAGGTCAGCGGAGTGCGGCCGAACAGTGCGCCGACAGCTTCACGCACACGCGGTACGCGGGTCGAACCACCGACCATGACCACGGCGCTGACTTCTTCCAGCTCGATACCGCTGTCACGCACGGCGCGACGGCAGGCCTTGAGACTGCGGGCGACCATGGGCTCGATCATGGCTTCGAAACCGGCGCGGCTCAGCTCGCCCTGCCAGGTGCCATGGCTGACGCTGACCACGTCGGCGTCGGTCAGGGCTTCCTTGGCAGCGCAGGCAGTCTGCAACAGCGCGCGCTGGGTGGCCGGGTCCAGGTCGGACGACAGCCCGGCCTGCTCGATGATCCAGCCAGCAATGGCGTGGTCGAAGTCGTCACCACCCAGGGCGGTATCGCCACCGGTGGCCAGCACTTCGAATACGCCGGCAGTCAGGCGCAGGATGGAAATGTCGAAGGTACCGCCGCCCAGGTCATAGATGGCCACCACGCCTTCGGCATTCTGGTCCAGGCCATAGGCCACGGCTGCGGCTGTCGGCTCGTTGAGCAGGCGCAGCACGTTCAGGCCGGCCAGGCGCGCAGCGTCCTTGGTGGCCTGGCGCTGGGCATCGTCGAAATAGGCCGGCACGGTGATCACGGCACCGACGAGTTCACCACCCAGGGTGGCTTCGGCACGCTCGCGCAGCACCTTGAGGATGTCGGCGGACACTTCCACCGGGCTTTTAGGCCCCTGTACGGTGTCGATGAACGGCATGTGCGACTCACCGCCAACGAAGCGGTACGGCAGCTGCTCGCCCAGTTGCTTGACGTCGGCCAGGCCGCGCCCCATCAGGCGCTTGACCGACAGCACTGTGTTCAGCGGGTCGCTGGAAGCGGCATCCCGCGCAGCCTGCCCCACTTCGCTGCGCCCTTCGAGGTAGCGCACCGCGGACGGCAGAATGACGTTGCCCTGTGCGTCGGGCAGGGGCTCGCTACGGCCGCTGCGCAGTGCGGCGACCAGGGAGTTGGTGGTACCCAGGTCGATCCCCACCGCCAGGCGGCGCTGATGCGGCTGAGGGCTTTGACCGGGTTCGGCAATCTGCAGTAGGGCCATGCTTATCTGAATACCTTAGGTGCCATCACGGGCAGCACCGGGTTAATCGTCGAGGCGCTCTTCCAGTTGGCGCACTTCTTGAGCGAGCTTGTCGAGGAACTGCATGCGGCGCATCAGGCGCTCGGCCTTGTCACGCTCGCCAGGGGCGTCCCAGCAGGCGGCGAAGTCCTCGTTCAGCGTGTCCTGAGCGGCTTTCAGGCGCTTCTTGAACACAGCCACGCCATCGAGGTCAGCTTCGTCCTGCAGTTCTTCGAGCTCTTCACGCCATTGCATCTGCTGCAACAGGAAGTCAGGGTCGTGGACCGTGACCTCCTGAGGCACTTCGTGGCCGCCGATGGCCAGCAGGTAGCGGGCGCGACGCGGCGCACTGCGCAGTGTCTGGTAGGCGTCGTTGAGGGCCGCGGATTTTTCCAGCGCCACGCGCTGCTCGCGCTCGGAAGCGTCGGCAAAGCGGTCGGGATGGACTTCGCGGGCCAGCTCGCGATAGCGAGTGGCCAGCTTGTCGAGATCCAGGCGGAAACTTGGCTGGAGGTCAAACAATGCGAAATGACAAGGAGTACCCACAGCCAGCCTCAAACGTTGAAGCTTTCGCCGCAGCCACACTCACCGCGCACGTTGGGGTTGTTGAACTTGAAGCCTTCGTTCAACCCTTCCTTGACGAAGTCCAGTTCGGTGCCATCGAGGTAGACCAGGCTCTTGGGATCGATGATCACCTTGACGCCATGGTTCTCGAACACCTGGTCTTCGTCCGCCAGCTCGTCGACGAACTCCAGCACGTAGGCCAGGCCCGAGCAACCGGTGGTGCGCACGCCCAGGCGAATGCCTTCGCCCTTGCCGCGCCCTTCCAGGGAACGCCGCACGTGGTTGGCGGCGGCTTCTGTCATGCTGATAGCCATCAGGACTCCTTACCTCGCAACAGGCGACTTAGATCAAGCCTTTCTTCTGCTTGTAATCGCGTACGGCTGCCTTGATGGCATCTTCGGCGAGTACCGAGCAGTGGATCTTGACCGGCGGCAACGCCAGTTCTTCAGCCAGCTGGGTGTTCTTGATGGTCTCGGCTTCGTCCAGGGTCTTGCCCTTCATCCACTCGGTGGCGAGGGAGCTGGAAGCAATGGCCGAACCGCAGCCGTAGGTCTTGAACTTGGCGTCTTCAATCACGCCCTGCTCGTTGACCTTGATTTGCAGGCGCATCACATCACCGCAGGCCGGGGCGCCGACCATGCCGGTACCGACGTCCGGGTCTTCGGCGTTCATCTTGCCGACGTTGCGCGGGTTTTCGTAGTGGTCGATGACCTTTTCACTGTATGCCATGGTGCAATTCCTTCCTCATCAGGGAGCCGCTCTTGCCGGCGACTGCTTAGTGGGCGGCCCACTCGATCTTGGAGATGTCAACGCCGTCTTTGTACATGTCCCACAGCGGCGACAGCTCACGCAGTTTGTTGACGGCCTCGCAGACTTTCTGCGCGGCGTAGTCGACTTCTTCTTCGGTGGTGAAGCGGCCGAAAGAGAAGCGGATCGAGCTGTGCGCCAGCTCGTCGTTGCGGCCCAGGGCGCGCAGTACGTAGGACGGCTCGAGCGATGCGGAGGTGCAGGCCGAACCGGACGATACGGCGATGTCCTTCAGAGACATCAGCAGCGATTCGCCTTCGACGTAGTTGAAGCTCAGGTTCAGGTTGTGTGGTACGCGGGCAGTCTTGCTGCCGTTGACGTACAGCTCTTCGAGGTCCGAAACCTGCTTGAAGAAGCGGTCGCTCAGGGCCTTGATACGCACGTTTTCTGCGGCCATTTCCTGCTTGGCGATAGCGAAGGCTTCGCCCATGCCGACGATCTGGTGGGTCGGCAGGGTGCCCGAACGCATGCCGCGTTCATGGCCACCGCCGTGAATGATGGCTTCCAGGCGTACACGCGGCTTGCGGCTGACGTACAGCGCGCCGATGCCTTTCGGGCCGTAGACCTTGTGCGCCGAGAACGACATCAGGTCGACCTTCAGCTTCTGCAGGTCGATTTCGACCTTGCCGGCCGACTGCGCGGCGTCAACGTGGAACAGCACGCCTCGCGAGCGGGTAAGTTCACCGATGGCGGCGATATCGTTGATCGAGCCGACTTCGTTGTTCACGTGCATCAGCGATACCAGGATGGTGTCGTCGCGCAGCGCCGCCTCGACCATGGCCGGAGTGACGATGCCGTCTTCGCCTGGCTCGAGGTAGGTGACTTCGAAACCTTCACGCTCCAGCTGGCGAGCGGTATCCAGGACCGCCTTGTGCTCGATCTTGGAGGTGATGATGTGCTTGCCCTTGGTCTGATAGAAGTGCGCGACGCCCTTGAGTGCGAGGTTGTCGGACTCGGTGGCACCACTGGTCCAGACGATTTCGCGCGGATCGGCGTTGATCAGCTCGGCAACCTGGCGACGACCGTTCTCGACCGCTTCCTCGGCTTTCCAGCCAAAGACGTGGGAGCGCGAAGCCGGGTTACCGAAGTTCCCGTCGACCAGCAGGCAGTCGGCCATCTTCTGGGCCACGCGTGGATCGACCGGGGTGGTCGCGGAGTAATCGAGGTAGATCGGCAACTTCATTTGTCTCTCCTATCAGGCGGTGGCGTCGCTCGTCGTCCCGGTGGGATCAATCGACGGCGGACGTCTCAATCTTGTCCAGCTGGGCGGTTCGGCCTGCGACACGACGCAGGTCCTGGCGCTGGGCGACTTCCTGCACCTCACGGCGCATGACGAGGTCGGCCAGGCTTATACCGCTGAGGAATTCATGGATCTGCTGGCTGAGGTCGCACCACAGGTGGTGGGTCAGGCAGGTGTCACCGGCATGGCAGTCCCCGAGGCCCTGGCAACGGGTGGCATCGACCGATTCGTTGACCGCGTCGATGACCTGGGCCACCTGGATGGTTTCCATGCCTCGCGACAGCTGGTAGCCACCGCCTGGACCACGCACGCTGGAGACCAGGCTACTGCGGCGCAGCTTGGCGAACAGCTGTTCCAGATAAGAGAGGGAAATGCCCTGGCGCTCGGAAATGTCGGCCAAAGACACCGGCCCATGCTGCGCGTGCAACGCCAGGTCGAGCATGGCGGTCACGGCGTATCGGCCTTTGGTAGTCAGTCGCATGGCTATTGGGTACCACGGGAGTTACAGGATGTGAGCGAGTATGCGATTCCCGAGCATTTAAGTCAACTATTAGACCTAGTGCTTTAGTCGGGTTTGCATCAGGGAGGCGGGCGCGATTGTAGCAGACAGGGGGCGTGAGCACACGCCCCGTATGTCACCGTGATTTCAGCGCGGCGCAATCAATGCGATTGAGTGTCGCGCTGAGCCACCTGGGCAACTTCCGTGAAGTCATCTTCCGGCAGGGCTGGCAGTTCCTTGGCGCAGTAATCGCTGCCCATCTTGGTCAGGGCGCCGCACATGCCCTCCAGCCGCTCGTCGACTGCCTGCAGGTGGTCGAGCATCTGGCCGATGGCACGAGCCACCGGGTCGGGCATGTCGCCACTGACACCATAGGCGTCGAAACCGATCTTCTCGGCCATGGCCTTGCGCTTGGCCTCGACCTCATTGTCTTCGCTCTTGACGATGATTCGCCCCGGGATGCCGACCGCAGTGGCGCCAGCTGGCACTGCCTTGGTCACCACCGCATTGGAACCGATCTTGGCTCCGGCACCGACGGTGAACGGGCCCAGCACCTTGGCCCCCGCCCCTACCACCACGCCGTTTTCCAGGGTGGGGTGGCGCTTGCCTTTGTTCCAGCTGGTACCACCCAGGGTCACGCCCTGGTAAAGGGTGACATCGTCGCCGATTTCGGCGGTTTCGCCGATTACGATGCCCATGCCGTGGTCGATGAAGAAGCGCCGGCCGATGGTGGCGCCGGGGTGGATCTCGATACCGGTCAGCCAGCGACCGAAGTTGGACACCAGGCGGGCCAGCCACTTGAAATCACGCTTCCAGAGGGCATTGCCCAGCCGGTGCAGCCAGATGGCGTGCATGCCCGGGTAGCAGGTCAGCACCTCGAAGGCGTTGCGCGCAGCAGGGTCACGGTGGAATACGCTTTGAATATCTTCACGCAGGCGTTCGAACATCTGTCAGTCCTTCCGTTTATGCGGCTCGCCCCGGACCACTTTCTGGGTCTCGGTGAGGATGCCGCGCAAAATGCTCATTTCCGAACGTTCGACCGCCACCCGCCCATACAGCCGACGCAGGCGCGGCATCAGGTGCTTGGGCTTTTCGGGGTCGAGAAAGCCGATACCGACCAAGGTCTTCTCCAGGTGGTCGTAGAACAGCTCCATTTCGTCCATGGTCGCCAGCTCGCTGGCGTCAACCTTCTCGACCTTGCCCGGCACCGCACCAGCGGCAAGCCAGGCCATGCGCACCTCGTAGGAGAGCACCTGGACAGCGGCGGCCAGGTTCAGCGAGCTGAAGTCGGGGTTGGAGGGAATGTGCACGTGGAAGTGACATCGCTGCAGTTCTTCGTTGGTCAGGCCGGCGTGTTCACGCCCGAACACCAGGGCGATTTCCTCGCCACCGTTGGCGTGCTCCACCGCCTTGGCACCGCACTCGCGCGGGCCGATCAGCGGCCAGGGGATGCTCCGCTCACGTGCACTGGTGCCCATCACCAGGTTACAGCCGACCAGCGCCTGCTCGAGGCTGTCGACCACCTGGGCGTTGTCCAGCACATTGTCGGCACCCGAGGCTCGGGCACTGGCATCCACGGCGGGGAATTCTTTCGGCTGCACCAGCACCAGACGCGACAAGCCCATGTTTTTCATGGCACGTGCAGCGCCGCCGATGTTGCCGGGGTGGCTGGTATTGACCAGAACAACACGAATATTTTGCAGCAAGGTGTTGTGCTCACAGATGCAGGAATCAGGGCCTTCGATCTTACAGAACCGACAGACGTAACGCCACGAAAGCAAATGTGACACTTCTGCCGCCAAAGTTTTCTGCTAGAATGATCGGCTTTCTTCTTTAACATCTCCAGGTGACCCGCCCATGCAGCCTATGCTGAATATCGCCCTGCGCGCCGCTCGCAGCGCCAGTGAACTGATTTTCCGCTCCATCGAACGCCTGGATAGCATCAAGGTCGATGAGAAAGAGGCAAAGGATTACGTCTCCGAAGTCGATCGCGCCGCCGAGCAGAGCATCGTCAACGCCCTGCGCAAGGCCTACCCGAACCACTCCATCCAGGGCGAGGAAACCGGCCTGCACGCGGGTAGCGGCGAAGAAGGCAAGGATTACCTGTGGATCATCGACCCGCTGGATGGCACCACCAACTTCCTGCGTGGTATCCCGCACTTCGCGGTCAGCATCGCCTGCAAATACCGTGGCCGCCTTGAGCACGCCGTGATCGTCGACCCGGTTCGCCAGGAAGAATTCACCGCCAGCCGTGGCCGTGGCGCCCAGCTCAACGGCCGCCGCCTGCGTGTCAGCTCGCGCACCAGCCTGGAAGGCGCCCTGCTGGGCACCGGCTTCCCGTTCCGTGACAGCCAGATGGCTGACCTGGACAACTATCTGGGCATGTTCCGCGCCCTGACTGGCCAGACCGCTGGCATCCGCCGCGCGGGCTCCGCCAGCCTGGACCTGGCCTATGTGGCCGCCGGCCGTTTCGACGCCTTCTGGGAGTCGGGCCTGTCCGAATGGGACATGGCAGCCGGCGTTCTGCTGATCCAGGAAGCGGGCGGACTGGTGAGCGACTTCAACGGTGGCCATGACTTCCTCGACAAGGGCCATATCGTTGCGGGCAACATCAAGTGCTTCAAGGCCGTGCTGACTGCTATCCAGCCGCACCTGCCAGAGAACATGAAGCGCTAAGCGCGGATTGCCGGCAAACAAAAAAGCACCCCTAGGGGTGCTTTTTTTGTGCCTGACAGTTTTGCATTGCCTGTGCCGGCCTCTTCGCGGGTGAACCCGCTCCCACAGGGTTTTGCGATCACTGTGGGAGCAGGT
>NZ_JBNRIJ010000014.1:59214-69815 GCF_053557675.1 Pseudomonas sp. XP1
CTTGTCCAGCGGAATGGTCGACCCGGGCTCGTGATCCATCTTCACCTGCCCCACCTTGTCGCCAATGGTGTACTTCACGTTGTAGCCCACCACTTTCTCGCTGATGTCGTTGACCGTATTGCAGCGGGTTTGCGTGGTAGTGTAGGTGTCACGCTCCTGCATGCCCTCCTGCACCTTGTTACCGGCATAACCACCACCGACCGCACCGGCCACGGTGGCGATCTTCTTGCCGCTACCACCACCGATCTGGTTACCCAGCAGGCCACCGGCAATGGCGCCCACCACGGTACCGGCGATCTGGTGCTGGTCCTTGACCGGCGCCTGCCGTGTCACGGCGACGTCCTTGCAGACCTCACGGGGGGTTTTTACCTGTTGTTTGATCGGTTGCACGTCGGTGACCTGTGCATATTCAGGCCCCTTGTTGACCAAGCTGTAGGTCGCGACAGCACCTCCGGCAGTCACACCGACAGCACCCAGTACCGCACCCACAAGCATTGATTTGTTCACATGAACCTCCTGATCATAACCCGCGGGTCCGACCCGCCTTCTCCCAGCCTTGGAGTAAAAAAAAAGGCGCGAGTTCAACACTCACGCCTTTTGGGCCGCCAAACGGCATGGAGTACGCCTTACGGACGGTCGTCCACACCGTCGGTCTTGGCCGGCGGGATCAGGTCTTCACTGCTCAGGTTCAGCCAGATCAGCACCACGTTGGCGATATAGATCGACGAATAGGTACCGGCCATGACGCCGATGAACAGGGCCAGCGAGAAGCCGAACAGGTTGTCGCCACCGAAGAACAGCAGCGCGGCAATGGCCAACAAGGTGGAAACCGAAGTGGCGATGGTACGCAGCAGGGTCTGGGTGGTGGAAACGTTGATGTTCTCGATCAGCGAGGCCTTGCGCATGACGCGGAAGTTTTCGCGCACCCGGTCAAACACGACGATGGTGTCGTTCAGCGAGTAGCCAATGATCGCCAGCACCGCCGCCAGTACCGTCAGGTCGAAGGTGATCTGGAAGAACGACAGGATACCCAGGGTCACCACCACGTCGTGGATCAGCGAGACGATCGCACCCACGGCGAACTTCCACTGGAAGCGGAATGCCAGGTAGATGAGGATGCCGCCCAAGGCCAGGAGCATACCCATGCCGCCCTGGTCACGCAGCTCTTCACCCACCTGCGGGCCAACGAACTCGACACGCTTGACCTTGGCCGGGTTGTCGCCGCCAGCCTTCTGCAGGGCCTCGGCAACCTTGTTGCCCAGCTGCGGGTCATCGCCCGGCATGCGCACCAGCAGGTCGGTGGTGGCGCCGAAGCTCTGCACCACCGCCTCGTTGAAGCCGGAATTGACCAGCTCGGCACGCACCGCCTTGAGATCGGCCGGGCGCTCGTAGGTCAGCTCGATCAGCGTACCGCCGGTGAAGTCCAGGCCGAAGTTAAGGCCCTTCTGCCACCAGCTGAACAGCGCCAGCACGGTGAGGAGCACGGTAACGGCGAACGCGACATTGCGCACGCCCATGAAGTTGATGGTTTTCATCGCAGCTCCCTCAAACCCACAGCTTCTTGATGTCACGCCCGCCGCAGGTCAGGTTGACCATTGCACGGGTCACCATGACGGCGGTGAACATCGAGGTGAAAATCCCGAGGGACATGGTGACCGCAAAGCCTTTGACCGGGCCGGTACCCATGGCGAACAGGATGCCGCCGACCAGCAGGCTGGTCAGGTTGGCGTCGATGATCGCGGTATAGGCGCGATTGAAGCCTTCGTGAATGGCGCGCTGCACCGACATGCCAGCGTTCAGCTCTTCGCGGATACGCGAGAAGATCAGCACGTTGGCGTCCACCGCCATACCCATGGTCAACACGATACCGGCAATACCCGGAAGGGTCAGAGTTGCGCCCAGCAGCGACATCAGCGCCAGCAGCAGGACCATGTTGCCTGCAAGTGCAATGGTGGCGATCACACCGAAGGCGCGGTAGATGGCGATGATGAACAGCGAGACGAACAGCATGCCCCACAGCGACGCATCGATACCCTTGGTGATGTTGTCAGCACCCAGGCTTGGGCCGATGGTGCGTTCTTCAGCGAAGTACATTGGCGCAGCCAGGCCACCGGCACGCAGCAGCAGGGCCAGTTCGGACGATTCGCCCTGGCCGTTCAGGCCGGTGATGCGGAACTGGCTGCCCAGCGGCGACTGGATGGTCGCCAGGCTGATGATCTTCTTCTCTTCCTGGAAGCTCTGTACGGCAACGTCCTTCTCGACGCCGTCGACGGTCTGCTTGACGTAGCGGGTGACCGGCTTCTGCTCGATGAAGATCACCGCCATGCTGCGACCGACGTTGCTGCGGGTAGCGCGAGTCATCAGCTCGCCACCGTGGCCATCCAGGCGGATGTTCACCTGCGGGCGACCTTGCTCGTCGAAGCTGGCCTGGGCGTCGGTCACCTGGTCACCGGTGATGATCAGGCCGCGCTCGACCGCGGCGGAACGGCCACCTTCACGGAACTCGAACACTTCGGTAGTGGCCTTGGACGCGCCCGGTTCGGCACCGAAGCGGAACTCCAGGTTGGCGGTTTTACCCAGGATGCGCTTGGCTTCGGCAGTGTCCTGCACGCCTGGCAGCTCGACCACGATGCGGTTGGCGCCCTGGCGCTGTACCAGCGGCTCGGCTACACCCAGCTCGTTGACCCGGTTGCGGACGGTAGTGAGGTTCTGCTTGATCGAGTATTCGCGGATCTCGGCGACTTTCGCCTGGGTCAGCGCCAGACGCAGCACGGCGAGCTCGTTGCGCTCGGTGGTGGTCAGGTCGAAGTCGTTGAAATTCTTGCGGATCAGGGCACGGGCCTGTTCGCGGGTAGCATCGTCAGCGAAGCCCAGCATGATACCGCCATCCTGCTGAGGCAGGCTGCGGTAGCGGATGCGCTCTTTGCGCAGCAAGGTCTTGACCTCGCCTTCGTAGACTTTCATGCGGGCGTTCATGGCCTTGTCCATGTCCACTTCCAGCAGGAAGTGCACACCACCGGACAGGTCCAGGCCCAGCTTCATCGGGCTTGCGCCCAGGTTGCGCAGCCATTGCGGGGTAGTCTGGGCCAGGTTCAGGGCCACGACGTAATCATCGCCCAGTGCCTTGCGCACTACATCCTTGGCTGGCAGCTGGTCTTCCTGATTGGTCAGGCGGATCAGCCCGCTGCCCTTCTCACCCAGGCTAGCGCCCTTCACGGCGATCTTGGCATCGCCCAGCGCCTTGCTGACGCGGTCGAGGTCAGCCTGGTTCACCTGCAGCGCCGAACTGGCACCACTGATCTGTACCGCCGGATCATCCGGGTAGAGGTTGGGAGCGGAATAAATAAAACCGATCGCCAGTACCAGCACGATCAGTGCGTATTTCCACAGAGGGTATTTGTTCAGCATCACGCCGCCCGTTCAAGACGCGGGGCGCTTTGCGCGCCCCGACTGGAAAAATGAAACCGGTAACTCAGATAGCCTTGAGCGTACCTTTTGGCAGGGTGGCCGCGATGGCACCCTTCTGGAACTTCAGCTCGACGTTGTCGGAAACTTCCAGTACCACGAAATCATCGGAAACCTTGACGATCTTGCCGGCGATGCCGCCGTTGGTGACAACTTCGTCACCCTTCTGCAAGTTGCTCAGCAGGTTCTTCTGCTCTTTTGCACGCTTGGCCTGCGGGCGCCAGATCATCAGGTAGAAGATGACCAGGAAACCGACCAGGAAAATCCACTCGAAGCCGGTACCGGCTGGGCCGGCGGCAGGTGCTGCGGCGTCCGCGTATGCGGCGGGGATCAAGAAGCTCATTGGGCACTCCTAATGTAATTTTCTAATAATGGATGCGGACAGTCAGTCCAAAGGCGGCACAGGAAGCCCGCGCTTGGCGTAGAAGGCGTCGACAAAGGCGGCCAATTTACCCTGTTGAATAGCCTCGCGTAAACCGGCCATCAAGCGCTGGTAATGGCGCAAGTTGTGGATGGTATTCAGCATGCTGCTCAGCATTTCGCCGCACTTGTCCAGGTGATGGAGATAGGCGCGGGAGAAGTTGGTGCAGGTGTAGCAGTCACAGGTCGGATCCAGCGGCGAATCATCGTGGCGATGGAACGCATTGCGGATCTTGATCACCCCTGTATCGACGAACAGATGACCGTTGCGCGCGTTACGCGTCGGCATCACGCAGTCGAACATGTCGACGCCGCGGCGCACACCCTCAACGAGATCTTCCGGTTTGCCTACCCCCATAAGGTAACGAGGTTTGTCAGCAGGCATCTGGCCTGGCAGATAATCCAGCACCTTGATCATTTCATGCTTGGGTTCGCCCACCGACAGGCCGCCGATGGCCAGGCCATCGAAGCCGATGTTTTCCAGGCCCTCCAGCGAGCGCATGCGCAGGTCCTGGTACATGCCGCCCTGGACGATACCGAACAGCGCCGCGGTGTTGTCGGCGTGGGCGTTCTTCGAGCGCTGGGCCCAGCGCAGCGACAGCTCCATGGACGCGCGCGCCACGTCGTGCTCCGCCGGGTACGGGGTGCACTCATCGAAGATCATCACCACGTCCGAGCCCAGGTCACGCTGAACCTGCATCGACTCTTCCGGGCCCATGAACACCTTGGCGCCATCGACCGGCGAGGCGAAGGTCACGCCCTCTTCCTTGATCTTGCGCATGGCGCCCAGGCTGAACACCTGGAAGCCACCGGAGTCGGTGAGGATCGGGCCTTTCCACTGCATGAAGTCGTGCAGGCCGTTGTGCTTCTTGATCACCTCGGTGCCCGGACGCAGCCACAGGTGGAAGGTGTTGCCCAGGATCATCTCGGCGCCGATGGCCTCGATGTCGCGCGGCAGCATGCCCTTGACGGTGCCATAGGTGCCCACCGGCATGAACGCCGGGGTTTCCACGGTGCCCCGTGGGAAGGTGATGCGGCCACGACGGGCCTTGCCGTCGGTGGCCAGCAGTTCGAAGGACATTCGACAGGTGCGACTCATGCTTGATCCTCGGGCCCGCGTGGCGCCGGATTGCGGGTGATGAACATGGCATCACCGTAACTGAAGAAGCGGTACCCCTGCTCGACCGCCGCCGCGTAGGCGGCCATGGTCTCGGGGTAGCCGGCGAAGGCCGAGACCAGCATCAGCAGCGTGGACTCCGGCAGGTGGAAATTGGTGACCAGCGCGTCGACCACATGGAACGGCCGGCCCGGGTAGATGAAGATGTCGGTGTCGCCGCTGAAGGCCTTGAGCACGCCATCGCGCGCGGCGCTCTCCAGCGAACGCACGCTGGTGGTGCCGACCGCGACCACCCGGCCACCACGGGCGCGGCAGGCCTCGATGGCATCGACCACATCCTGGCCCACTTCGAGCCACTCCTTATGCATGTGGTGGTCTTCGATCTTGTCGACCCGCACCGGCTGGAAGGTGCCCGCGCCCACGTGCAAGGTGACGAAAGCCCGCTCGACGCCCTTGGCGGCGATCTTTTCCAGCAGCGCTTCGTCGAAGTGCAGGCCTGCGGTGGGCGCGGCGACCGCACCGGCACGTTTGGCATACACGGTCTGATAGCGCTCACGGTCAGCGCCCTCGTCCGGGCGGTCGATGTAGGGCGGCAGCGGCATGTGGCCGACGCGGTCGAGCAGTGGCAGCACTTCTTCGGTGAAGCGCAGCTCGAAGAGCGTGTCATGGCGCGCGACCATTTCGGCCTCGCCGCCGCCATCGATGAGGATCACCGCGCCTTCCTTCGGCGCCTTGCTGGCACGGACATGGGCCAGCACCCGGTGGCTGTCGAGGACGCGCTCGACCAGCACTTCCAGCTTGCCGCCGGAAGCTTTCTGGCCGAACAGGCGCGCCGGAATCACCCGGGTGTTGTTGAACACCATCAGGTCACCCGGGCGCAGGTACTCGAGCAGGTCGGGGAATTGCCGGTGCGCCAGCGCGCCGGTTGGCCCATCGAGCACCAGCAGACGGCTGCCATGGCGCTCGGCCAACGGGTGGCGGGCGATCAGGGAATCGGGGAGTTCGAAGGAAAAATCGGCGACGCGCATGATAATGTTCGGTTCGGCAGGGCCGGGAAGTTTAGCCCAATGTGTGAAAATTGACCATGAAAGCCGATTGACCGACCAGCGGCGGCTCTCTATACTGCGCGCCACATGCCCTGATGGCGGAATTGGTAGACGCGGCGGATTCAAAATCCGTTTTCGAAAGGAGTGGGAGTTCGAGTCTCCCTCGGGGCACCAAGATCCGAAAAAACCGACCTTATGGTCGGTTTTTTTTTGCCCGTCCAGTCAGCACCAACGATCCAGCTGCCCCTGGGCACGGCTGCTGAAAATCGTCAGCAGCTCGCTCAGTGTATGCGCTGACGGTTCGGCAACGCGGGTCACCGCATACAAGGTGATCGGCAACGCCGGGGCCAGCGGACGAATAGCGGTCACCCCAGGCGCCGCGCCAAGGGCGGTGAAGGGGTCGATGACGGCCAGCCCAGCACCGGATTCGACCATCGCCCTGGCCAGTGAATAGGTCTGCACCGCAATGCTCACCCGTGGCGGCGGCTCCACCGCCTTGAGGTAGCTGTCGAGGCGCACCGACAGCGGGTCGGCGCTGGACAGCCCGATCAAGGGCGCATCGGCCAATGCCATCAACGACAGCGGCTTGCCTTCATCTTCTTGTGGCCAATAACCTGCCGGCGCCAACGCTACCAACACCCCGCTGGCCAGTGCCTGAGCCTTGAGCGCAGGGTGATCTGGCTGTTGCAGGGTCAGGGCGACGTCGATCTCCCGCATTAACAGGTTCTGCACCAGTTCGCGACTGTGGGCGCTGGACAGCTCGCAGGCGATTTCCGGGTACCGCTGGGTCCATTCATGAATGGCCGGCGGCAGCAGCGACAGTGCCAGTGTCGGGGTCGCACCGATCCGCAGGCTGTGGCCCGGCGCGCGACGCAGGCTTTGCGCCAGGCGTCGCACCCCTTGCAGGCTCTCCGTTACCTTGTCGACCTCACGCTCCAGCTCCAGCGCCTCGGGCGTGGGCTGAAGCTTGCCGCGCACCCGCAGGAACAACGGAAAGCCCAGTTGCTGCTCGGCGTGCTGCAGAACCTTGGTCACGGCAGGCTGGGAAACGTGCAGCAACTGTGCGGCACCGCTGACCGAGCCGGTCTGGCGGATGGCCTGGAAAATCTCGATATGGCGAAGGCGCATGGCAAGTCCATAACCTTTGTTTATGGCTCAGCGATCTTTATTCATTTTTCGCCACCTGTCACCTGGCCCTAACCTCAGCCTCGTTCCAACCACGACCAAGGACTGACATGGCTCAGCATGTATGCATCATTGGCGGTGGCGTCATTGGTTTGTCAACCGCTTACGCACTGGTACGCGACGGCTTTGATGTGACGCTGATCGAGGCTCGCGATTCGTTGGGCAGTGAAACCAGCTTCGCCAACGGCGGCCAGCTGTCCTATCGCTACGTGGCGCCCCTGGCCGACGCCGGCGTGCCATTGCAGGCCATTGGCTGGATGCTGCGCGGTGAATCGCCGCTGCGATTGCGCCCGCGCTTTGATCGTGCGCAGTGGCGCTGGATGGCAGCATTCCTTGGGGCTTGCCGCTCCTCGGTCAACCGCGCCAACGCCGGCCATCTGCTGCGCCTCGCCCTGCTGAGCCAGTCGACCTTGCAAGCCTGGCGTGAGGAGGACGGCCTGGGTGGTTTCAACTGGCGGCGCAACGGCAAGCTGGTCACCTTCCGCAAGGCCAGCAGCTTCGAGCATGCGCGCAAGAACCTTGCCGTGCCCCAGCAACAACAGGTGCTATCGCACGCCGACTGTGCCCGTCTGGACCCAGCGCTGATGGAGGCGCCCTTTGTCGGCGCCATCTATACCCCGGATGAAGAGGTCGGCGATTGCTACAGCTTTTGCCAGCAGCTGGCGGCGCGCTTGCAGGCGTCGGGACGCTGCAAGTTTCGTCTGGGCCAGGCGGTGTCCGGAATTCGCTATGCGCATGGCATGGTGAATGCGATTGAACTGGACGACGAAGTGCTGCCGGTGGAGCACCTGGTGATTGCGGCCGGCCATCGCAGTGCGTTGCTGGCACTGCCAGGCATCGACCTGCCGCTGTATCCGCTCAAGGGGTATAGCCTGACAGTACCGATCGGCGCCCAGCACCGGGCGCCGGACCTGAGCATCACCGACTACGACCGCAAGATCGTCTACGCCCGGATCGGTGAACAGTTGCGGGTGGCGGCGATGGTCGACATTGTCGGTTTCGATCCGGCGCTGGACCCCAAGCGCCTGGCCTTGCTCAGGCGCCAGGCCCGCGAGACCTTCGCCAATGCCGGTAATTATGACTACGCCATCGAATGGGCCGGCATGCGTCCGGCCACGCCTAGCGGCGTGCCGCTGCTGGGCGCAACGGCGTATCGCAACCTGTGGCTGAACCTTGGCCATGGTGCTCTGGGCTTTACCCTGGCCTGCGCCAGCGCACGTCTGCTGAGTGAACTGATCGGCCAGCGCCGCCCCTCCATCGACCTGCAGGGTTTCACCGCCCGTGCGGCTGGTGGAAATAGCCGTACTGCAGCATGTCTCTGACCCCCTCACCTACAACGGAGAATAACAATGCGAAAAATCACGTTGATCGGCTGCACCCTTGGCCTGTTGCTAGGCACCCAGGCCCATGCTGACGAAGCAGCGCTGGGGCCTACCCTGGGCAAGATTGCCAGAGCCAACAGCATCACCCTGGGCTATCGCGATGCTTCAGTACCGTTCTCTTATGTGGGCGACCACTCGGGACAACCCATGGGCTACTCGGTAGACCTGGCCAACAAGATCGTCGAGCGGGTAAAGCAGAAGCTGGCATTGCCCCAGCTCAGGGTGAAATACAACCTGGTGACATCGCAAACCCGCATTCCGCTGGTGCAGAACGGTACCGTTGATCTGGAGTGCGGCTCGACCGGCGTCACCGCAGAGCGCCAGAAACAGGTGGCGTTTTCCTATGGGTTCATCTATGTCAAAGGCCAGTTGCTGACGGCCAAGGACAGCGGGATCAAGAGTTTCGCCGACCTGCGCGGCAAGAATGTGGTGACTACCGCAGGCACCACCAACGAACGCTACCTGAAAAGCTACAACGTCGATAACAAGATGAACATGTACGTGATCAGCGCCAAGGACCATGGTGAGGCCTTCCAGATGTTGCAGTCCGGTCGGGCGGCGGCGTTCTACATGGACGATGCATTGCTCTACGGCGAACGCGCCAAGGCCCGCGACCCGCACAATTGGGTGGTGGTCGGGGAAGAGCAATCACGGGAAATCTACAGCTGCATGGTGCGCAAGGATGACCCGCAGTTCCTCGCCCTGGTGAACGCGTCGCTGGGCGAGCTGTACAGCTCAGGGGAAATCAACGGGATCTACCAGCGCTGGTTCGAACAGCCGATTCCGCCTAAAGGCCTGAACCTGGAGTTCCCGATGACCAGCGAACTCAAGGCCATCTTTGCCAAGCCGGTGAGTGATCCGGTGCAATAGTTTCTGCTCGGCGTCCACCTCCGTATGGATCACGGCGGCAGTGACCTGCAAGCGTCACTGCCAGACGTCGCTACTGGGTGAGCGCCGCACGCTCGGGCTTTCTGTGAACACGTCTGGTAACAACCCCTGACGAACCACACCGAACCATGCCCATCCCTCGACGTCCGATCCTGCATCACCCGCGCTTCGAGGTACCCCGCGTGAAAGACATCATCACCCGCAAGTACCGCCTGGTCGTGAAGACCGTCGGCTACATCGGCTGGTCGCTGTTCTGGCTGTTGATCTGGGATGTGCTGGTCACCATCGATTTCATGCTGTTCTTCAACAGCAAGTTCACCCTGCCGCTGATTCCGCTGACCTTGCTGGGCTCGGCGCTGGTGGTGCTGGTGAGCTTTCGCAACAGCAGCGCCTACAACCGCTGGTGGGAAGCGCGCACCTTGTGGGGGGCGTTGGTGAACAGTTCGCGCAGCTTCGCACGGCAGGCGCTGACCCTGATCGATGACCCGGAAGATGGCCTGAACCCGGTCAAGGCTACCCTGCTGCGCAGGCATATCGCCTATGTGAACTGCCTGGCGGCACACTTGAAGGGTGAGCGCTGCCCGGATGAACTGATGGCGTTCATCCCGCCTGCGGAATTCGAGCGGCGCAACCGCTCGAACAATTTCGCCAACGACATTTTGAGTGGTTCGGCGGCATTGCTGGCGCGTGAGTACCAGGCCGGGCGGCTGGACAGCATTCGCCTGGCAAGGCTGGAATCGACGCTGGTGGACCTGTCCAATGCCCAGGGTGGCATGGAACGGATCGCCAATACGCCGCTGCCCTACCCTTACGTGTACTTTCCGCGGCTGTTCATCACTCTGTTCTGCCTGATCGTACCGGTGGGGCTGGTGGAATCGCTGGGCTGGTTCACGCCGCTGGCTTCGACGGTGGTGGGCTTCATGCTGCTGGCCATCGAGCGGATCGGGACGGATTTGCAGAGCCCGTTCAGACTCAGTGAACACCAGATCCAGATGGACAGCATTTGCGAGACGATCGAACGCAACCTGGAGTCGATGCAGCGGGAGGCGCAGTGTGGGGAGTTGGCTTAGTGCCAGACCTCAACGGCCCTATCGCCGG
>NZ_JBNRIJ010000014.1:70010-79371 GCF_053557675.1 Pseudomonas sp. XP1
CAGTACCAGCATCCCGATGATCACGGTACTGGCTTGGGCCTCCTGGAACAGGCTCAAGGTGGTGTACAGCATCTGCCCCAACCCACCCGCACCGACAAACCCCAGCACGCTGGCCATGCGGATATTGTTCTCCCACCGATACAGGCTATAAGCCAGCAACTGCGGCCACAGATTGGGCAAAGTGCCAAAGCAGAATGCCGCCACCTGGCTACCACCCTGCAAGCGGATGGCCGCCGCCGGCTCCGGCGGTGCATTCTCAAGCGCCTCGGCAAACAGCCGCCCTAGCACGCCAGCGGTATGCAGCGCCAAGGCCAGGGTACCGGCATTCGGCCCAAGCCCGGCCGCCAGCACCGTCAGCGCGGCCCACACCAGTTCCGGGATGGCCCGCAGGGCATTCAGCAACAACCGCGCACAGGCCTGCAGCGGCCAACCGAACCGGCCAGCGGCCGGCAGCGCCAACAGCATGCCCAGCAACATGGCCAACAAGGTGCCAAGACCCGACATGGCCAAGGTCTCCAGCGCCCCGTGCGCAACCGCGCGCAGTTGCCCCGCAGACAGGTCCGGGTGCAGGAAACGCCCGGCATATTCGCCCATCTGCCCCAGCCCGCCGTTGCCGACCAGCGCCTGCAAGTCCAGCTCCAGGTATGCGAACGAGGCCATCACCGCAGCCACGATGGCGCCTAGCACCAGCAAATTGATGACCCGGTTCATGCCAGCCTCCAGCGCAGGAAGCGGCTGAGCAAGTCTGCCAGCATCACCAGGACCAGGAATGTCAGCAGCATGCTGGCCACTTCCGCCCCAGCGAACATTCGCATCGACAGGTCGATCTGCTGCCCCAGCCCGCCAGCACCGACAAAGCCCATTACCACCGAGGCACGTACCGCGCACTCCCAGCGGTACACGGTGTAGGACACCACTTCGGACACCGCACTTGGCAATATGCCGTAGAGAAACGCAGCCAGGCGGCCACTACCCGCCTGCAGCAAGGCATGGGCCGGGCGCTGGTCGACCGACTCGAAGATCTCGGCGTAGACCTTGCCGAGCATGCCACTGTAGGTGATGGCAATGGCCAGTACGCCCGCCGTCGGCCCCAGCCCCACGGCCCGCACGAACAGCAACGCCCAGACGATTTCCGGCACGCTGCGCAGGAATATCAGCAACCAGCGCACCGGCAGGCGCAGCAGACGCGACCACAAGCCGGCCCGGCCCCCACGGGAGGCGGCGCGCAGCGACAGGGCGCGGCTGGCCAGCAACCCGGCAGGGACCGCCAGGAGCAACGCCAGCGCCATGCCGGCCGTGGCTACGGCCAGGGTCTGCAGGGTGGCTTCATACAGCAGCGACAGGAAACCGGCATCGTGTGCCGGTGGCCAGAAGGCACTGGTGAAACTGGCGATCTGCTGGCGGTTCTCTTCCTGCAGCAGTACCCCGGGGTTCAGTTCGCTCAAGCGGATGCCAGGCCATAGCACCGCCACCGCCAGCAGGGCCAGCAGCAACCGCGGCAGCAGCGCCGGGTCGCGGGCATCAAGCTTCAGCATCGCGGAATCTGCACGGTCAACGTCGGCCCCTGGCTTGGCGGTGAGGCCAGTTGTTCGTTGGCGTACAGCGCATCCAGCAACTGCTCGGTCACCGCTTGTGCCGGGCAGTCGAACGCCACCTGCCCTTCGCGGATACCAATCACCCGCGGGAAATGCGCCAGCGCCAGGTCCACGGCATGCAGGCTCGCCACCAGGGTCACGCCATTGGCCTGTGCATGGCGGTTGAGCAAGGCCAGGCTGTGGTCAGCCAGCACCGGGTCCATGGCCGACACCGGCTCGTCGGTCAGCAATACCTGCGGCCGCTGGTACAGCGCCCGGGCAATACCCACCCGCTGCAACTGGCCGCCGGACAACTGCCCGCACTGCACGAACAGCTTGTCCGCCAAGCCCAGCTCGGCCAGCGCTTGGCGCGCCCCCGGCACATCACTGGGGTACAGCAGGTTGAGCAGGCCGCGCAGCACACCCCACTGCCCCAGTCGGCCGGCCAGCACCGCCGTCACTACCCGCTGGCGCGGTGGCAAGGGTGGTGCCTGGTGCACCAGGCCGACCCGCGCACGCAGACGCTGGCGGGCTCTGGCGGACAGCGCCCAGGGCTGTTCGCCGAGCAGTTCCAGGCGCCCGCTGCTGGGTTGGATGGCGGTCGCCATCAGGTGCAGCAAGCTGGACTTGCCCGCCCCCGAAGGCCCGATGATGGCAACACGCTCGCCCTGGCCGATGCACAGGCTCACGGCATCAAGCGCACGCACCTGGCCATGGCGCAGCCCGGCCCCGTGCAGTTGGATAGCCACGTTGGAAGCCACTGTCGATGTCACTTGAGCAGGCCGGCCTCGCGCGCAGCCTGCTCGGTGCCCACGTAGTTCTCAGGTTTGGTCTCGATGAAGCGGCTGGCCGCCTGCAGGTCGAGGATCGCCTTGTCCTCCGGGTTGGCCGGGTTAAGGTCGAGGAAGGCTTTCTTGATCTTCTCTTTCAGCGCCGGGTCCATGTTGCCGCGCACGGTCCAGTTGTAGTCGAAGTAGGTCGGGGTGGTGGCAAACACCTTCACCTTGGCGGTATCGACCTTGCCCGCATCCACCAGTTTTTGCCACACGCTGGCGTTGAGCACGCCGCCATCGACCTTGCCAGCCTGTACCCAGGCCACGGTGGCATCGTGGGCGCCGGAGTAGGCAACGCGGCCGAAGTAGTCTTCAGGCTTGATGTTTTCCTGCTTGAGCATGAAGTAACGCGGCATCAGGCTGCCCGAGGTGGACGAGATGGAACCGAAGGCAAACGACTTGCCCTTGAGGTCGGCCAGGCTCTTCACATCGGGGTTGGCGGTAATGAACTTGGAAGTGAACTGCGCATCCTGTTCACGCTGCACCAGCGGCGTGGCGGCAGGGTCCTTCAGGTGCACCTGTACGAAGGTGAAGCCCCCCAGCCAGGCCAGGTCCAGGCGGTTTGAAGCCAGCGACTCGACAACCGCCGGGTAATCGGCCACGGGCACGAACTTCACCTCCATGCCCAGCTGCTTGGCCAGGTACTCGCCCAAAGGCTTGAACTTGCGCTGCAGTTCCGTCGGTGCTTCGTCAGGGATGGCGCTGACCCGCAGGGTGTCGGCAGCCTGGGCAACAGCGGCACAGCAAGACAGCACGAGGCCGGCGGCGAGCGCCAGAGGGCGTTTGAGCATGTGTGTTCTCCGGTTCAATAGCGGGGAAAGGTCGGCCTATGCGCCGACGACGGGAATTATAAGAGCCGCAGGCGCAAAGGCCAGCTTTGCTACAATCGCGCATCAAATTGACCCCCTGAGGTGCACATGAGCGAGCCGATTCGCCTGACCCAGTACAGCCATGGTGCCGGCTGTGGCTGCAAGATATCCCCCAAGGTGCTGGATGTGAT
This sequence comes from Pseudomonas sp. XP1, assembly GCF_053557675.1. Taxonomy (NCBI): domain Bacteria; kingdom Pseudomonadati; phylum Pseudomonadota; class Gammaproteobacteria; order Pseudomonadales; family Pseudomonadaceae; genus Pseudomonas; species Pseudomonas sp. XP1. The sequence goes on from NZ_JBNRIJ010000014.1 coordinate 73,418, forward strand.
CCTCGCTGAAAGCGGCACCCAGGCCCTGGACCCGAAACTGTGGGTGGGCAACGCCTCGCGCGACGACGCCGCCGTGTACGCGCTGGATGACGAGCGCGGCGTGGTCTCGACCACCGACTTCTTCATGCCGATCGTCGATGACCCGTACGACTTCGGCCGCATCGCCGCCACCAACGCCATCAGCGACATCTACGCCATGGGCGGCGACCCGCTGATGGCCATTGCCATCCTCGGCTGGCCAGTCAACGTGCTGCCCCCGGAAGTGGCCCGCGAAGTGATCCGCGGTGGCCGCGCGGTATGCGCCGAAGCCGGCATCCCGCTGGCCGGCGGCCACTCCATCGACGCCCCCGAGCCGATCTTCGGCCTGGCCGTCACCGGCGTGGTCAGCAAGCGCCACCTAAAGCGCAACGACACCGCCAGCGCAGGCTGCCGCCTGTACCTGACCAAGCCACTGGGTATCGGCATCCTCACCACCGCCGAGAAAAAGGCCAAGCTGCGCCCCCAGGACCAAGGCCTGGCCCGCGACTGGATGTGCACCCTCAATACCCCCGGCAGCCGCTTCGGCAAGCTTGACGGGGTCAAGGCCATGACCGACGTCACCGGTTTCGGCCTGTTGGGCCACCTGGTGGAACTGGCCGAAGGCAGTGGCCTTACCGCTCACCTGAACTATGCAGCCGTCCCGCGCCTGCCCAGCGTCGACCACTACCTGGCCGAGGGCTGCATCCCCGGCGGTACCCTGCGCAACTTCGACAGCTACGGCCACAAGATTGGTGCCCTGAGCGACGACCAGAAGCACCTGCTGTGCGACCCGCAGACCAGCGGCGGCCTGCTGGTGGCGGTTACCCCGGAAGGTGAAGGCGAATTCCTGGCGGTGGCCGCCGAACTGGGCCTGCAGCTGGCACCGATCGGCAAGCTGGTCGAGCGACAGAGCCACGCGGTCGAGGTGATCTGATGCGCCCCGACTGCACCGACTTCCGCCAGTTGTTCCTCGACGATGTGCCGATGATGGACATGCGTGCACCTGTCGAATTTGCCAAGGGCGCCTTCCCCGGTGCCGTCAACCTGCCGCTGATGAATGACCAGGAGCGGCAGAGGGTCGGCACCTGCTACAAGCAGCAGGGCCAGGCCGCCGCTATCGCCCTGGGCCACCAATTGGTCAGCGGCGCCACCAAGCAGGCACGCCTGGAGGCCTGGGCAGCGTTCGCCAAGGCTCACCCGGAAGGCTACCTGTACTGCTTCCGTGGCGGCCTGCGATCGCAGATCGTGCAGGGCTGGTTGCGCGATGAGGCGGGTATCCAGTACCCGCGCGTCAAAGGTGGCTACAAGGCCATGCGTACCTTCCTCCTGGAGACCACCGAGCAGGCAGTGGAGCAATGCGATTTCGTGTTGGTAGGCGGCCTGACCGGCACCGGCAAGACCGACGTGCTGCACCAGCTGGATAACGTGCTCGACCTGGAAGGCCATGCCAACCACCGTGGTTCCAGCTTCGGCAAACGCGCCACTGCGCAGCCGGCGCAGATCGACTTCGAAAACAGGTTGGCCATCGACGTGCTGAAGAAGCGCGCCCGTGGCATCGAGCAGTTCGTGCTGGAGGATGAAGGCCGCATTGTGGGCAGTTGCACGGTGCCGCTGGAGCTGTACCAGGGCATGCAGCAGTATCCGCTGGTGTGGCTGGAGGACAGCTTCGCCAACAGGGTGGAACGCATTCTGCGTGACTACGTGATCAATCTCAGCGCCGAGTTCGTGAGTGTACATGGTGCAGAAGAGGGCCCCCGGCTGTTTGCCGAACGCATGCTGCAGAGCATGGCCAACATCTACAAGCGCTTGGGGGGAGAGCGCTATCAGCGGCTGTCGGAAATCCTGCGCCAGGCCCTGGAAGAACAACAGCGAGACGGCTCGGTAGACCTGCACCGGGGTTGGATCGAAGGGTTGCTGAACGAGTATTACGACCCGATGTATGCCTACCAGCGTGCAGCGAAGGCAGAGCGTATCGAGTTTGCCGGGGATGCGGTGGAAGTGCGCGAGTACCTCAGGGCCCGGGCGTTGCGCGAACCCAAGTAAAAAGGGGGCCGCTTCGCGCCCCATCGCCGCGGTTCGTCGCCACGACAAGCCAGCTCCCACAGTTATTGCACTGCCTGACAGAGTATGCGCTCCCTTTGGGAGCTGGCTTGCCGGCGATAGGGCCAGTACAGAAAACCTCACAGCCCAGGGCTGAGCACCCGCTCCAGCTCCGCCGCCCGGTCGCGGGTCATGCCCATCACACAGCTCCCACCTTCCAGCTGCGCCATGGTCCCGCCACTGGCCTGCACATGGAACCGGCAATTGCCATCGCGGTAGGCAAGCCACTTGCGCTGTACATCACGCAGGCTCTTCTGTTGCCCGTCATCCAGCTTGCCCATCAATTGCTTGTACACCCGGTTCAAACGCTGGTCCTGCAACTGCGTCTCGGCCCGAATGCACTCGCTCATGGCAACGGTGCTGGACGCCTTGTCCATGCACTGCCCGTAACCCGGCGTGTAATCATCCGCCAAAGCCAGCGGCAGCACACAGGCCAATGCCAGGCCCGTCAGGTAATGCTTGGTCATCAACCCCTCCTTGTGGGTATCACAGCGCCTGCGGCTGTTCCGGCGGCATCAGCACCTTGCCCGGCTCGAAGCGCAGCGACGGCATCTGCGTCGCCGCATACAGCGCCACGCCAAGCGCCGCGATCAACACCACATCCAGCCAGCTCCAGCCCGGCATGTCGTCGGTACTGCGGGCCCTCCAGCAATGCCAGGCCTGGCCCACGCAAAACACCACCATCGCCGCCAGCCACAGGTAGAAACCGGCACCGAAACCGGCCAGGTCATGAAACTCATAGCTCTGATTGTCCGGCAGGCGGTCAATTCCAAAGCTGCTGGCCGCCAGATACACAGCCACAAGCCCGACCAGCAATGCCATCCGGCGAAAGCGCCGATGGGCAAGGACCGCCAGGGCCAGCAGCGGGTTGGCAAACCACTGGTACAAACCGAAGGGCATGCCCCAGGGCCCGTACAACAGCATCTGCAGGGCGGGCATGTGGCGGTCGCCACTCATTAGCGCGCCATCAAAGAACAGTGCGAGCAGGTACAGCAGCAAGCTGAAACTCAGGTAGAAAACGGGCAAGAGATTTACTTCCTAGGCAACCGGGGGCTCTAGCAGAAGGCCATATATACCTGAATCGGACAACTCGCCGGCAACGCACCAGCGCGCACGCAATGTGCCCTCCAGCACGAAGCCCTGGCGCTCCAGAGTACGTGCCGAACCTTGGTTACGCGGATCGATCTCGCCTTCCAGGCGGCGCATGTGCAGGGTGTGGGCGAGGTAGTCGATAAAGCAGGTCAGTGCTTCGTCCATATAGCCTCTGCCCTGCACCGCGCTGGCCAGGCAGTAGCCGATTTCACCACGGCGGGATACATCATCGATGTTGAACAGCTGGACCATACCGATCAGTTCGCCGTTGTCACGGCGGTACATGCCAAGCTTGAGCTGGTCGCCATTGGCATAGGCTTCGCGGTCGGCGGCCAGGGCGCTTTCGGCTTCGGCAAGGTCTTGCCAGGGGGCATGGTGCCAATAACGCATGACCTCGGGGTCGGCCATGATAGCCAGCCACTGCGCGGCATCGGCATGGCGCATGGGGCGCAATTGCAGACGCGGGCTGTCGAGGCAGAGGTCACTGGGGAAACTGCGGGGTGGGGTCACGCCGGATCTCCTGTCCATTGCTGGGGAGATGACAGTTTAACTTCATGTGGGGTGGGTGGTGGTGCGGAAATCGAGTGCCGCCCGCGCGGCGCCCGATCTCAACCACCACAAACCTTTCGGCATGCATCTGTCAGTCGCTACTGGCCAGCCCGCCAGGCAGATCGGGCCATTACTCAATCTCCGCGGTTCAATCCCACTACCATTGTCATTGACCAGTGTCTTAGCCAATTTCGCAGGTTAACCCCCAATCCCAAGAAACCAGAAGCATTTGGTTTCAGGTCCGCAATCTTCTTGCAGCTAATGGCCCTTTCGCGGGTGAACCCGCTCCCACAGGTACTGCACCAGCCTTGAGAGAATTGTTGTGCCAGTGGCATCTACAGGCATTGCACCAGCCTTGAGCGCGGCGCGATCCCTGTGGGAGCGGGTTCACCCGCGAAAGGGCCGGTAGAGGCTAACGAAATACGTTCAGGCCACCTCAGCCCCATCATCCGGCCAATGCGGCTCGTTGGCCCCCGGCGGGGTCAGCGGTGGCAGGCCATACGCGGCACGTGCATCGTCGCAGCTGGGGTTATGCACCCCACCCACCCACGACGCCTCGAACTCGCGGCAGGGGCTGGAACGGTTGGCGTAGATGGTGCAAGCCACCTCTCGGCCGATTTCGCCCTGCAGGCTGACACAGCGGCAAGGCTTGGCATCGGTGCCGATCATGGCAACGCGCGTGGGGTTGATCTGCACCACCAGGTCATCCGGCACTAGGCCCCCGGCAGACTGGCATTCGCCCCAGAAAAAGGACACACGGAAGTACCCGCAGCAGGCGCCGCAGTCAAGGCAAGGGTTGTATTCGGACATGATGGCACGGAGGGAAGGTTGTTGTTATCGGGGCTGGCCCGCGGCGCCATTTTCAATCCAAGAGGGGGCGGCTGGATAGAGGGGCAATACAAAAAAATGTGCCGCTGATCCGGCCGCCCGCAAGTGCTAACAGATGGACTTGTAAGTCGCAGCATCCCAACGCTGTAAAGCCAGGCCGGCGCTCGGATCGTAGTCGTCGCCCTGCACCTTGCTGAAGTACGTACGCGCTTCGCCGCAATGCACCAGCCGATCGTTCTTTTCACCTTCGGTGAGTACGGTGTAGGACTTACTGCGCATGGCCTGATACTGCTTGTCAGCCGCCGCCATGAGCTGGTGATACTCCATCAACTGGCTATCGCCCAAGGTCAGCCGCTTGTCTAGCTGCACGCCCCAGCGGGTCAGGCAGACTTCGGCAAAATGTCGGACGATCAGTCCCGGCTCTGCCAGCACCTTGCCCTTGCCCGCACCATCCGCCGAGGCATTGCCCACCAGCGTGGCATGCCGGCCTGGCATCGGGTAGACGCAGATTCGCGTCGCCTTCGCGACGGAAGGAATCACGCAGGCAAAACCTTTGGAGCGCTCGTCCCGCGAATAGAAGCCGACATACTCCTTGACGTTATCAGCCAATGTCACGCGCTCGGCTTGCACATTGCCGATCCCTGGCACCGGGTCGATGGCAAAGATGTTCACCGGTATCCGGCGCAATACTGGGTCCTGCACCATTGCGTTGGCCAGCATGTGGCAGCTGATCCCTCCCCTGCTCCAGCCCACCAGATTCACCTGGGTCGGCAAGCGCGACTTGCGGAACAGCTTGATGATGCGCTCCTGCAGCTCCTGTGGAGTCGGGTGTCTGTCACCGTAGTCATAGGTGCGCCAGAACCACGAAGCCGTGGAGGACGCATCCGGAATAGGTACGCCGGCGCTCTTCAGTCGCTCGTATTCTTCTTCGCTCAATTTGGTGCGCTGCCAGCTGCTCTCGCCTTTTATCACCTGCAGCACATGGTTGACGTTCTCTTCCCAGCCGCGACCGAACAACTGGCCGGTCCAGTTGAAGTAACCGCCAGGCTCGACGAAAAGGTTGTCGTCCTGAAGGTTGCCGCTGCCGGGGCCGTCAACGGCTATCCAGTGTGCAAACTCGCGGCCCTGGTCATTGCTGGCCAGGGTCGAGACCAGCTCGCCATTCCAGAAGTTGGGGTTGGCGTCGTCGAAGCGGTGGGAACCGGTACCGCAGAAGTAGGCGGTGAAAACACTCATTTGTGGGTCTCTGTGGTGAGAAATGAGTGCAGAAAAATAGGTAGATCAATCGGTGGGATGCAGGTGGAAAAATCGCCTTTGAGTCAGTCGGGGCTGCTTTGCAGCCCATCGCGACACAAGGCCGCGCCAAA
>NZ_JBNRIJ010000014.1:79495-103757 GCF_053557675.1 Pseudomonas sp. XP1
CCCAACAGCCTATTTGCGGGCCACCCCATCAGCCCGGAACATCTGCCGGATCCCGCGAATCGCCTGGCGAATACGGTCCTGGTTCTCGATCAGGGCAAAGCGCACATGGTCATCACCATAATCACCAAAGCCGATCCCCGGCGATACGCATACCTTGGCCTCGGCCAGCAGCTTCTTGGCAAACTCCAGCGAACCCAGGTGCGCATACTGCGGCGGGATCTTCGCCCACACGTACATCGAGGCCTTGGGGTTCTCGACCATCCAACCCAGCTCGTGCAGCCCCTTCACCAACAGGTTGCGGCGCTGGCGGTATTGCTCGGCGATGTCCCGCACACATTGCTGGTCGCCTTCCAGTGCTGCAATGGCGGCTACCTGCAGCGGGGTGAAGGTGCCGTAGTCGTGGTAGCTCTTGATCCGCGCCAGGGCACTGACCAACTCGGGGTTGCCGACCATGAAGCCGATCCGCCAGCCAGCCATGTTGTAGCTCTTGGACAAGGTGAAAAACTCCACCGCGATGTCCTTGGCCCCCGGCACCTGCATGATCGACGGGGCTTTCCAGCCGTCGTAGACGATGTCGGCATAGGCCAGGTCATGCACCACCAGCACGCCATACTGCTTGGCCAGGGCCACCACGCGCTCGAAGAAGTCCAGCTCCACGCACTGCGCGGTGGGGTTGGACGGGAAACCGAGGATCATCATCTTCGGCTTGGGGATCGATTCGCGGATGGCCCGCTCGAGTTCGTTGAAGAAGTCCACTCCCGGCACCAATGGCACCGAACGCACCTGGGCTCCGGCGATCACCGCCCCGTAGATATGGATCGGGTAGCTGGGGTTGGGCACCAGCACCGTGTCGCCCTGGTCGAGAGTAGCCAGCATCAGGTGCGCCAGGCCTTCCTTCGAGCCGATGGTGACGATGGCTTCACTTTCCGGGTCGATCTCGACCTCGTAGCGTTCCTTGTACCAGTTGGAGATGGCCCTACGCAGGCGCGGGATGCCACGAGAGGTGGAGTAGCCGTGGGTATCTTCACGTTGGGCGACCTGCACCAGCTTTTCGACGATGTGCGGTGGGGTGGCGCCGTCGGGGTTGCCCATGCTCAGGTCGATGATGTCCTCGCCACGGCGGCGGGCAGCCATCTTGAGTTCGGCAGTGATATTGAAGACGTAAGGGGGGAGACGATCGATGCGCGCAAAGCGGCGCGGCGAACCTGGGTTGGCCATGGCTTCCTCTGAGTACGTAAGCGCCCGGAACCGTCCGAGCGACGCTGGCCGATGTGGCGGCCTGGATCAGAAGATAATGCCGAGACGGTAGCCATGTAAATGACAATTTCCTGTTTTTTTAAAATTTTTCAGATGTATTTTTTGAAAATATGAATTTTATGTTTTCAGGGCCGGCTTCTTCGCGAGTTACCCTGCTCCCACAGTGAGCGTACTACGCTCAGAACCCAGGAAAACACCATAAAAAAACCCCGGCACAGTGGCCGGGGTTTTCGTGAAACAGGCAGCAGTATCAGCGTGCGTATGTCATCAGCACATCCGCAGCGGTCTGGCTGTCCACACCCATCATCACGCTCAGGGCAGTGACGGTGAGGATGGAGAAGCCGAACACCTTGCGGGCCCACTTGCTGTCGTCCTCGGCCTTGTAGCCACCCCAGGCCATGTACAGCCAGTACAGGCCCATGGCTGCTGCCACGGCCAGGTAGCCGAGGCCGGCGTAACCGCCGAGGGTAAGCATCAGGGTCGCGAGCACGAAGGCCAGCACGTACAGCACGATCTGCTTCTTCGCCGCGAGGATGCCACGTGCCACCGGCAGGACCGGAATGTTGGCAGCGCTGTAATCCTTGAAGCGGAAGATCGCGATGGCAAAGCTGTGCGGCATCTGCCACAGGCTGAACATCACCAGCAGGGTAACCGCAGCCAGGTCGAAGCTGTTGCTCACGGCGCAATAGCCGATCACCGGAGGCATGGCACCAGACAGGCTGCCGACCAAGGTGCCGTGCACCGATTTACGCTTCAGCCAAAGGCTGTAGAAACCGACATAGACGATGAAACCGATCAGCGCACAGAACGCCGACAGCGGGTTGGCCTGGACATACAGCAGGCTGAAACCCGCCACCCCGAGCAGGGTGGCGTAGATCAGCGCGAGGGGCAGCGACATGCCGCCCTGGACCATGACGCGGTTCTTGGTGCGCTCCATCTTGTGGTCGATGTCACGGTCGATGCAGTTGTTGAACACGCATCCGGACGCGACCACCAGCGAAGTACCGATCACCACCGCCAGGAACAGGGCGAAATCCACATGGCCCTTCGAGGCAAGGAAGAAACCGCCTGCCACGGAAAGCACGTTACCGAAAATGATCCCCGGTTTGGTGATTTGGATAAAGTGCTTAACGGACATGCAGTCTTACCTCACTTGGCCAACATTTCGAAGTGGATGCTGAACATGATCCACAGCGACAGGCCGACAAGCAGAGCGATCACCAGAGTGGTGAACAGGAACGTCGAAACGTTGTTGCGTTGCTCTTTCGAGCGGTCCATGTGCAGGAAGTACACGAGGTGTACTACTACCTGGATCACGGCCATGGCAACAATGATCAGAACGGTCAGGTTCTTCGGCAGGCTTGGCGACATGGCCAGGCCGAACGGGATCGCAGTCAGGATGATCGACAGGATGAAGCCGATCATGTACGACTTGACGCTGCCGTGGTTACCTTCGTGATGAGTGTCGTGTGCGTTAGCCATTACAGAACTCCCAGCAGGTAGACGACGGTGAATACGCAGATCCAGACCACGTCCAGGAAGTGCCAGAACAGGCTCAGGCAGCTCATGCGGGTCTTGGCGGTCGGCGTGATGCCGTGCTTGTTGATCTGGTACATCATGATCGCCATCCAGATCAGGCCGGCGGTCACGTGCAGACCGTGGGTACCTACCAGGGCGAAGAAGCCCGACAGGAAGCCACTGCGCTGCGGGCCGAAGCCTTCGGCGATCAGGTGATGGAATTCGTAGATTTCCATCGCGATGAAGCCTGCACCGAACAGGAAGGTCACAGCCAACCAGCCCAGTACGCCAGCTTTCTTGCCATCGAACATCTTCAGCATGGCGAAGCCGAAGGTGATCGAGGACAGCAGCAGGAACAGCGTTTCAACAGCTACGAAATCGAGCTGGAAGATGTCATGACCCGACGGGCCGCCGGCAAAACTGCCGGACAGCACCGCGTAGGTGGCGAAGAGCGACGCAAACAGGATGCAGTCGGTCATCAGGTACAGCCAGAAACCGAGTACGGTCATCTGGCCCGAGTCGTGGTGGTGGTCGTCATGCCCATGGTCGTGACCATGAGCAGCACCGTGCATTACTTGACTGGACATTGATTACACCCGCTCAAACGATTCGACACGTGCGCCGGCAGGCAGAGCACCTGCTTTGGCCAGCGCTTTCATGCGCTCGCCTTCGATGCGCGCCACTTCTTCGGCCGGAACCATGTAGCCCTGGTCGTCACGCGCAGCGTGGCGAACGAAGACAGCGATGGTTGCAACCAGGCTCGCGCCAACCAGCCACCAGATGTGCCAGATGAAGGCGAAGCCGAAGACGGTCAGGAACAGGCCCATGAACAAACCGGTGGAGGTGTTGCTCGGCATGTGGATCGCTTCGTACTTGGCTGCAGGCTTGTAGGCGACGCCGGCTTCCTTGGCTTCGTGCCAGGCATCCAGGCCAACCTTCTCAGGCATGTGGGCGAAGTTGTAGAACGGAGGTGGCGACGAAGTCGACCATTCCAGGGTACGGCCGCCCCATGGGTCGCCGGTCACGTCCAGGTTCTGGTTGCGGTCGCGAACCGATACGTACAGCTGGATCAGCTGGCAGGCGATACCGAACAGGATCAGCACAGCGCCGACAACGGCTACGTACAGGTAGGGTTCCCACAGTGGGTTGTCGGAGTGGTTCAGACGACGGGTCATGCCCATGAAGCCCAGGGCGTACAGCGGCATGAACGCTACGTAGAAGCCCGAGATCCAGAACCAGAAGGCAGCCTTGCCCCACTTCTCGTTCAGGGTGAAACCGAAGGCTTTCGGGAACCAGTAGGCGAAGCCGGCGATGTAGCCGAATACCGCACCACCGATGATCACGTTGTGGAAGTGAGCAATTACGAACAGGCTGTTGTGCAGCACGAAGTCAGCACCTGGAACAGCCAGCAGAACACCAGTCATGCCACCGATGGAGAAGGTGATCATGAAGCCCAGGGTCCACATGATCGGCGCGGTGAAGCGCAGACGGCCCTGGTAGATGGTGAACAGCCAGTTGAACAGCTTCACACCGGTCGGAATGGAGATCAGCATCGTCGCCAGGCCGAAGAAGGTGTTGACGCTGGCGCCGGCACCCATGGTGAAGAAGTGGTGCAGCCATACGGCGAAGCCCAGCACGGCGATGGCGCCCGATGCGTAGATCATCGAGTGGTGGCCGAACAGACGCTTGCCTGCGAAGGTGGAGGTAACTTCCGAGAACACACCGAAGGCCGGCAGGATCAGGATGTACACCTCAGGGTGACCCCACGCCCAGAACAGGTTGACGTACATCATCGGGTTCCCACCAAGCTCGTTGGTGAAGATGTGGAAGTCCAGATAACGGTCAACAGTCAGCAGAGCGAGTGCAGCGGTCAGGATCGGGAAGGAAGCCACGATCAGCACGTTGGCCCAGGTGCAGGTCCAGGTGAAGATCGGCATGTCCATCAGCTTCATGCCAGGTGCGCGCATCTTCATCACGGTGACGAGGAAGTTCACGCCGGTAAGCGTCGTACCCAGGCCTGAGAGCTGTAGCGCCCAGATGTAGTAGTCGACACCCACCCCAGGGCTGTACTGAATGCCCGCGAGCGGCGGATAGGCAACCCAGCCGGTCTTGGCGAATTCACCAACGCCCAGCGAGATGTTGACCAGCAGCACGCCTGCCAGCAGCAGGTAGAAGCTCAGGGAGTTCAGGAACGGGAAGGCAACGTCACGTGCACCGATCTGCAGAGGAACCGCCAGGTTCATCAGGCCGGTGAAGAACGGCATCGCCATGAAGATGATCATGATCACACCGTGAGCGGTGAAGATCTGGTCATAGTGTTCAGGCGGCAGGTAGCCTTCGGAGCCACCGGTAGCGGCAGCCAGCTGGGTACGCATCATGATGGCGTCGGCAAAGCCGCGCAGCAGCATGACCATCGCGACGATGATGTACATCACCCCGATTTTCTTGTGGTCGACAGTCGTCAACCACTCGCTCCACAAGTAGGTCCACTTGCGGAAGTAGGTGATAGCACCGACGACAGCGATACCACCGAGCGCGATCATGGCAAGCGTCACCATGACTATCGGCTCGTGATAGGGTATCGCCTCCAGGCTTAGTTTACCGAACATCTCTTACTCCTCTGCACCGGCAGCTGGTTGCATACTCGATTCCACACCCTTGGTAGTGGCCAGATCTTTGCTGCCTGCTTCTTCGTGGCTCGGACGACCGCGGTTCATGCCTTCGTACTTGTCGACGATCAGCTGGAACTGGTCAGGCGAAGCCTCGCTATACAGCGCGACTGGGTTGTTTTCGCTTGGTTTGGCCAAGGCTTCGTATTCGGCCTTGTCCAGCTTCTTCGGCGACTGCTTGACCTCGGCGACCCACTTGTCGAAGTCTTCCTGAGAGGTGGCAGTAGCCTTGAATTTCATGCCGGTGAAGCCAGCACCGCTGTAGTTGGCGCTGATACCGTCGAACTCGCCGTTTTCGTTGGCGATCAGGTGCAGCTTGGTGGTCATGCCGGCCATGGCGTAGATCTGGCCGCCCAGGCCCGGGATGAAGAACGAGTTCATCACGGCGTCGGAAGTGACGCGGAAGTTGACCGGAGTGTTAGCCGGGAAGACGATCTTGTTGACCGTGGCAATGCCCTGCTCCGGGTAGATGAACAGCCACTTCCAGTCCAGCGCGACCACGTCGATCTGCACCGGCTTCACATCGGAATCCAGCGGACGGTACGGGTCCAGCTTGTGGGTGGAGTGGTAGGTGAAGTAGCCCAGGGCGATGATGATCAGGATCGGGATGATCCACACCGCGGCTTCGATCTTGGTCGAGTGCGACCAGTCAGGGGTGTAGGTGGCAGCCTTGTTGGAAGCACGGTACTTCCAGGCGAAAACCACGGTCATGATAATGACAGGAATCACCACCAGCAGCATCAGGCCGGTAGCGATCAGGATCAGGTTCTTTTGCTCAATGCCGACCTGACCTTTCGGGTCGAGCAGGGTCCAGTTGCACCCACTGAGTAAAAGCATGCCTAAAAAGGGCAATATGCCAAACAGTCTGGGGTAACGCTTTTTACTCATCTCACGACCTCTAGATCAGCTTGCTTCAATGCAATTTGTGTTTTGGTAGCCAACACTTCGTCCTGCCAAGTGCGGCATTTCGCGCCCGTACTCGCTCCTGCCCGGGGTCCGACTGCAGGACCTTGGCGTCAAGCGGGTTAGCGGTGCTTATGGTTTCGTAGGCAACAGGCCTGTACTTCAGACCAAGTCCATTTGGTGCGGGAAAACGCGGAGGGGGGTCCGCCCGGTATCGCCGTTGGGCGAAACTTGACGAAGTCAGCAAAAAGGAGCGCTGGGGCTTCCTTCAATCCTGCGACTTGCAAGCAGTGCCGAACGGAAATTGGGGGCGATTGTAGATAGGTCGCCAACCCTTGACTATGACTTATTGAGCAACAGTCCTTTACAGAATCTGCAACAATACTGCTCAAAAATTCAACTTCGCGACAGTTTGTCGCACCCCGCTTGATAGGCCCCAAAGCCGCATTCTGCAAGGCCTCTGGGTTGATCTGGATCAAGCGGTGAGCGAATTTTCCCTCTTCTCATGCGGCGTAAAAGACCCCATGCCATTCGGGACTTTTGTCTAAGCCTGGCGTCGGTTGCGGTAGATGCCGAGCGGAACCAGGACGGCCGTCAGGACGAACGCCACCAGCGCCCATTGCGCCAGCGACAGGCCGAGGATCGGCGGGTACGGCGTGCTGCAGAAGCCGTCGACCTGGAACACCAGCGGCCAGAGCTTGGCGAGCGGCAGGTCATCCACGATCGGCTGCAGGGTGTCGATGCCGCAACTGACCATGGGGTTGGCGAGTATATACACATGGTTGCCGGCCGCAACGATTCCGCCAATGGCGCTGAGTACCACCAGTGCCTCGAAGAAGGTCAGGCTACGGCGCCCGGGCATCGCCGCGGCGATGAAGGCGAACACGGCGATGAACAACAGCGCATAACGTTGCAGGATGCACAGCGGGCATGGTGCCTCGCCCAGGACTATCTGCATGTAGAGGGCGCCGCCGATCAGCGAAATGCAGATCAGGCCCAACAGTACCAGAAAGCGCCGTTCCCGATTCAGGCGCGATGTTTGTTCGTTCATTGCCGGTTCCTTCGATGGATAGTGGCAGCGTGATCCGCCTGCCTGGCGCAAGTCTACACGCTGGGCAGGGCCTTTGAGCGTGCCGAGGAAGCGGCGTGATAGCGCTGCGCAGGGCTATCCGGTGTGGCTGAGACCGGTCGCAACGACGTCGGTTCAACGCCGGGCGGCAAAAAAAGCGGCTGCCCGGGTGCCGCGCAGGGGCAAGCCCCTCGACACCCGGGAGTGAAGGATACCGTGATTAAAGGAAGATTAAAGATGAAAGCTGCACAGCCGCTTTCATCTCTCCTTTATATATAGGGAGATAGTTGAGGTGCGGCCCAGCGGCCGGGATAACTATTCTGCAAGCCTGCACCGGCCTCTTCGCGGGCAAGCCCGCGAAGAGGCCGGTGCAGGCACTACATCACTCCAGCGCAGCCGCCGGCCCGAAGAACTCGTAGCGGCTCTGCTGCTCTGGCACACCCAGGCCTTTCAGCTGGCGCTTGACCGCCGCCATGAAGCCCTTGGGCCCGAGGAAATAGGCATCCACGTCTCGCTCTTGCGGCAGCCATTCGCCGAGCAGGTCCTCACTCAGCAGGCCCACGGCATCAGCGGCGGCACCACCCTGCGGCTCTGCATAGCAGTAGAAGCGCTTGAGCTGCGGGTGACGCTTGGCCAGCTCGTCGATCCAGTCGCGGAAGGCATGCACGGCGCCGTTACGGGCGCAGTGAATGAAATGCACCTCACGCTGGGTTTGCAGTGCCGCCTGCAGCATTGGCAGGGTCGGGGTAATACCCACGCCACCGCTGATCAGCACCAGCGGCTTGTCGCTCGCTACCAGGGTGAAATCGCCAGCCGGCGGGAACAGCTGCAGGGTATCGCCCACCGCCAGCACATCGTGCAGGTAGTTGGAGACCTTGCCACCCGCCTCGCGCTTGACGCTGATGCGGTATTCCTTGCCGTCGCACAGTGCAGACAGGGAGTAGTTGCGGCGCTGCTCGGCGCCGTCGATGTCCAGCTTCAGGCCGATGTACTGGCCAGGCTCGGCCTTTAGCACCGGCTCGCCATCCACCGGGGCAAAGTAGAACGAAACGATCTCGCTGCTTTCCTGCTCACGGCGCACCAGGCGGAATTCGCGGGTACCGCGCCAGCCGCCTTCGGCTTCTTCCTTCTGCTTGTAGAGGTTCTCTTCCGCGCCGATCAGGATATCGGCCAGCTGGCCATAGGCCGCGCCCCAGGCGTCGATCACCGCAGGAGTGGCGATCTCCTTGCCCAGCACTTCTTCGATGGCGCGCAGCAGGCAGCTGCCGACGATCGGGTAGTGCTCCGGCAGAATCTGCAGGGCAACGTGCTTGTTGATGATCTGGCCGACAAGGCCGCCAAGCTGCTCCAGCTGGTCGATGTGGCGGGCATACATCAGCACGCCGTTGGCCAGGGCGCGCGGTTGGTCACCGCTGGCCTGGTGGGCCTGATTGAACAGCGGGCGCACTTGCGGGTACTCGCTGAGCATCATCTTGTAGAAGTGAGTGGTCAGCGCTTCGCCACCGCTTTCCAGCAGGGGGACAGTGGCCTTGATGATTGCACGTTGTTCGGCATTGAGCATTGCAACAACTCCTGAGCCTGTGGCTTCAAATGACTGCTCGAGCTGTTACATCAATCGTGCCAACATTTATCTCCAGCAAAATCAGGGGGTTGACGCAGGTCATGTCAAAACGACCCACTTCGACGTATAGTCATATCGACTCACAGGAGTCCATATGACCACGAAGCCTCTGCTCACCACCCTGCTGCCCCTGGTTAGCGACCTTTCCCGCGACCTGCCCGACCAGGAGCGCTATCGCCGCCTGTTGCAGGCCATGCGTGGGCTACTGCCCTGCGATGCCGCCGCTTTGCTGCGCCTGGACGGCGAGTGGCTGGTGCCGCTGGCAGTGGACGGCCTGAGCCCCGATACCCTGGGCCGGCGCTTCCGGGTCAGCGAGCACCCACGCTTCCAGATACTGCTCAGCAGCGCGGAACCAACCCGCTTCGCCAGCGACTCGGAGCTGCCCGACCCTTACGACGGCCTGGTCAACGCCCCCGATGCCAACCTGGAAGTACATGACTGCATGGGCTGCCCGTTGATGGTCGATGAGCGCCCTTGGGGCCTGGTTACCCTCGATGCCCTCACCCCCGGGCAATTCCAGAGCCTGGAGCTGGGTGCCCTGCAGGCCTTCGCCAGCCTGGCCGCCGCCACGGTCACCGTGGCCGAGCGCATCGAGCACCTGGCCCTGCGCGCGGAAGACGAACACCACCGCGCGGAGATCTACCGCCAGGCCAGCGGCCAGGACAAAGAGCTGATTGGTCAGAGCCCCGCGCACAAGCGCCTGGTGGAGGAAATCCGCCTGGTCGGTGGCAGCGACCTGACCGTGCTTATCACCGGTGAGACCGGTGTCGGCAAGGAGTTGGTGGCCCAGGCCCTGCACCAGGCCAGCAACCGCGCCGACAAACCGCTGGTCAGCCTCAACTGTGCCGCCCTGCCCGATACCCTGGTGGAAAGCGAACTGTTCGGCCATGTGCGCGGTGCCTTCACCGGTGCCCATGGCGAGCGCCGCGGCAAGTTCGAACTGGCCAATGGCGGCACCTTGTTCCTCGACGAAGTCGGTGAGCTGCCATTGACGGTGCAAGCCAAGCTGTTGCGCGTACTGCAGAGCGGCCAGTTGCAGCGCCTGGGCTCGGACCGCGAACACCGGGTGGATGTGCGCCTGATAGCAGCCACCAACCGCGACCTGGCAGCAGAAGTACGCAATGGCAATTTCCGCGCCGACTTCTACCACCGCCTCAGCGTATATCCGCTGCATGTGCCGCCGTTGCGCGAACGTGGGCGCGATGTGCTGCTACTGGCCGGCTATTTCCTCGAACAGAACCGATCGCGCCTGGGCCTGAACAGCCTGCGCCTGAGCAGCGAGGCCCAGGCCGCGCTGCTGGCCTACGACTGGCCAGGCAACGTGCGTGAACTGGAACACCTGATCGGCCGCTCGGCGCTCAAGGCGCTGGGCCAACATTCCGACAGGCCACGCATCCTCACCCTGGAAGCCATCGACCTGGACCTGCGCGCAACGGCAACGCCCGGCACCCCGCCCTCCCCTGCCGCGCCCTCGCCAGCAGCGCCGCTACCCGAGGGGGGGCTGCGTGAAGCTGTCGACAACTACCAGCGCCAGGTGATCGAGGCCTGCCTGCAGCGGCACGGAGAAAACTGGGCAGCGGCTGCCCGGGAACTCGGCCTGGACCGCGCCAACCTTAGTCGCCTGGCTCGTCGGCTGGGTCTGCGCTGATTGATACCTGTGGGAGCGGCTTTAGCCGCGAAGAATCCAAGCGGTGCATGGAACCGGCTGCGCCGGTGTTCGCGGCTAAAGCCCACAGGGTCCGGAGCATTCCCTGGCTCTGTGCAAAATGACTAAAGCCAAGCCCGAACAGGCCGATAACCGGTTATCCCCTGTTCCCCACGAAGGTCACCATGGCCACGCAAAATGCCCGCGCGGATTCGCTGTCCCTGCTGCTGTTCACCCTGCGCAGCGGCAAGTTGATGGCAATCAACCTGCTAAAGGTCAGCGAGATAATCCCCTGCCCGCCGCTGACCAAACTGCCCGAATCGCATCCCCACGTGAAAGGCGTGGCGACCCTGCGCGGCAATTCGCTGTCGGTCATCGACCTGTCCCGGGCCATTGGCGAACGGCCGCTGGCCGACCCGGAGGGCGGCTGCCTGATCGTCACCGAGATCAGCCGCTCACGCCAGGGCCTGCATGTGCAAGCGGTCAGCCGCATCGTGCATTGCCTGAGCACCGACATCAAACCACCCCCCTACGGCTCGGGCAGCCGCTCGTTCATCACCGGCGTGACCCGGGTCGACAACACCCTGGTGCAGGTGCTGGACATCGAAAAAGTCATCCACGCCATCGCCCCGCCGGTGCCCGAGCAGCCTCACGGCAACTTGAGCGAGGAAGACGCCAGCCTGCTGGCCGCCGCCAACATCCTGGTGGTGGACGACAGCCAGGTGGCCCTGCAGCAGTCGGTGCACACCCTGCGCAACCTCGGCATCGAATGCCACACCGCGCGCAGCGCCAAGGACGCCATCAACGTGTTGCTTGAACTGCAAGGCACCGCGCAGGAAATCAACGTGATCGTCTCCGACATCGAAATGAGCGAAATGGACGGCTACGCCTTCACTCGCACCCTGCGCGAAACCCCCGACTTCCAGCACCTTTACATACTGCTGCACACCTCTCTGGACAGCGCCATGAGCAGCGAAAAGGCGACCCAGGCCGGGGCCAATGCCATCCTCACCAAATTCTCCTCGCCGGAGCTGACCGATTGTCTGGTGGTGGCGGCGCGCGCTGTGGTGTTCGCCGAGCGTTGATATATTCGGAGACAAACTCCCCGGCTTACCGCCGGGGTCGAGTCGGGCATAATTCGCGCCCCTCGCAAGTAACTTGCCGGAATCGCGTATGAAGTTTCTCAGCTCTATCCTGATCAGTTGCGCCCTCTTCAGCGGTATCGCCCAAGCCTCCAGCAGCCAGGCCTGGAACGAGCAGCGCCAGCAGATGCTCAAGGCTTGCCTGGCCGCCAGCCAGTTCAAGGATGCCCACGCCCGAAGCAAGCCCGCCGAGTTCGATGACCAGATCGGCATGAGCGCCCTGCTGATCGAAGGTGTCTACCCCCAGAAGCACATGCAGCAACGCACCGGCACCGAACTGTGCCTGTACGACCGCCAGCACCAGCGCGCCTTCGTCAGCGAGTGGAGCCCGGAGGTCAAGTGACCGACAGCCTGCGTTTCGCCTGTACCGGCTGCGGCAAGTGCTGTACCGGCCACCACGTGCCCTTGACCCTGGCGGAAGCGCGCCGCTGGGCGAACAACGACGGCCAGGTGGTGGTGCTGATCGAAGCTTTCGTGGCAGACGGCCCCGGCATGCCGGTAGAACAGCGTGATCATGTGCTGCGTCGTTCCCACCCTGTGCCCTGTGGCGAAGGCGAGGCGCGCGTATCGGTGACCTTTGCCGCCTTCAACCCCGGGCGCTGCCGCAACCTCGACGACAACGACCTGTGCACTATCTATGACCAGCGCCCGCTGGTCTGTCGCATCTACCCGGTGGAAATAAACCCGCATATCCCGCTGCGGCCAGGCAGCAAGGACTGCCCGCCGGAAGCCTGGCAACAGGGGCCGGAGCTGATTCACGGCACGCAACTGGTCGATGCCGGGCTGGAGGCGCTGGTGCAGGCCTCGCGCCAGGCCGACCGCGATGACATCGCCGCCAAGGTGGCGGTGTGCCAGGCGCTGGGCATGACCACCAGTGCGCTCAAGGGCAACGGGTTTACTGCCTATCTGCCAGACATGGGCGCGTTCAGCGCGGCCCTGGCCCAGGTACCGGAGGTTGGTCGGGCAGAGTGGGCGCTGCATGTGGAGGACGCGGCACTGGTGGCGAGCTTGCGGGAACATGGTTTGCGCACCACCAACGAGCCCCCGGTGTATTACGCCTTCATCAGCTTCTAACTATGCCCTTGCAGGGCAACTGCCTTGCTCAAGAACCAAAGCCTGCTGTGGTCCCTGTGGGAGCGGGCGTGCCCGCGAACACCGGCGCAGCCGGTGCCATCCACCGCGTTGTATTCTTCGCGGGCATGCCCGCTACCACAGGGGTCGCAGTTCGCATGCCAGATGTGTGATGGTGGTGCAGGCAAAACTGACAGCGCTGTCAGCCAGCGGTCACGCTGCCGACCCGGTTCGGGGGCTATAAGCTTGAATACAGACAACCATTCCCATCCCCTCTGGCCAAGGTGCCCGCGCCGATGCGACGTCCGTCCCGCCCTGTCATCCTCGCCGCCCTGGCGCTCCTGGTCCTGGCGGTAGCGGGTATCTGGTTCGGCCAGCGCCAGCCAGCACCTGCCGCCCGTGCGCAAACCGCCATCCCGGTGCGCGTGGTCAGTGTCGTGCAGCAGGACGTGCCGCGCTACGCCAGCGCCATCGGCTCGGTGCTGTCGCTGCACAGCGTCGAAGTGCGGCCGCAAGTGGAGGGGGTACTGACCCAGGTGCTGGTCAAGGAAGGCCAGTGGGTGAAGGAAGGCGACCTGCTGGCCACCCTCGACGACCGAGCCATCCGGGCCAGCCTCGACCAGGCCCGCGCCGAACTCGGCCAGAGCCAGGCGCAGATCCAGGTAGCTGACGTCGACCTGCAGCGCTACCGCCTGCTGAGTACCGACGACGGCGTGTCGAAGCAGACCCTCGACCAGCAGCAGGCCTTGGTCAACCGCCTGCAAGCCACGGTCAAGGGCAACCGGGCGGCCATCACAAATGCCGAGGTGCAATTGTCGTACACGCAGATCCGCTCGCCAGTGACCGGCCGGGTGGGTATTCGCAACGTCGACCCCGGCAACCTGGTGCGTACCAGCGATACCCGCAGCCTGTTCAGCGTCACCCAGATCGATCCGATCGCCGTCGAATTCTCCCTGCCGCAGCAGATGCTGCCAACCCTGCAAAGCCTGCTTAAGGCGCCCACCCCGGCACTGGTTCAGGCCTACATGGATGCCGACGGCGAACGCAGCCTGCTCGGTGAAGGCCACCTGGCACTGATCGACAACCAGATCTCCGCCACCACCGGCACCGTGCGGGTAAAAGCCGAGTTCGACAACAAGGACGGCCGCCTGTGGCCGGGCCAGTTGGTCACCATCCGCCTGCGCACCGCCGTGGAGGAAAACGCCCTGGTAGTGCCACCGCCAGTGGTACAGCGCGGCGTCGACGGGCATTTCGTCTACCGCCTGGACGGTGACAAGGTCACCAGTGTGCCGGTCAAGGTGCTGTACCAGGACAGCGGGCTTAACGTCATCGCCGGGGTCAAGCCGGGCGAGCGCCTGGTGCTCGATGGCCAGTCGCGGCTCAAGCCCGGTTCGCGGGTCGAGGTGGCCCCCGACGCCCCCGCGCCGTCAGAAATAGCCGACCGCCGGAGCCAGCCATGAACACGCGCAACGGTGTTTCGGCCTGGTGCATCGATCACCCCATCGCCACCCTGCTGCTGACCTTCGCCCTGGTGCTGCTGGGGGCTATCGCCTTCCCGCGCTTGCCGGTTGCACCGCTGCCGGAAGCCGACTTCCCGACCATCCAGGTCACCGCCCAGCTGCCAGGCGCCAGCCCGGAAACCATGGCCTCGTCGGTGGCCACGCCGCTGGAAGTGCAGTTCAGCGCCATCCCCGGCATGACCCAGATGACCAGCAGCAGCGCACTGGGCTCAACCAACCTGATCCTGCAGTTCACGCTCGACAAGAACATCGACACCGCCGCCCAGGAAGTGCAGGCGGCCATCAACACCGCCACTGCGCGCCTGCCGCAAGACCTGCCCAACCCGCCGACCTGGCGCAAGGTCAACCCGGCCGACAGCCCGGTACTGGTGCTGACGGTCAGCTCCAGCCAGATGCCTGGCAACGACCTCAGCGACTACGCAGAAACCCTGCTCGCGCGCCAACTGAGCCAGATTGACGGGGTCGGCCTGATCAACATCACCGGGCAACAACGCCCGGCGATCCGCGTGCAGGCGCAACCCGAGAAACTGGCCGCCATCGGCCTGACCCTGGCCGACCTGCGCCAAGCCATCCAACAGACCAGCCTGAACCTGGCCAAGGGCGCGCTGTACGGCGAACACAGCGTGTCGACCATCGCCGCCAACGACCAGTTGTTCCACCCCGACGACTACGCCCAGCTGATCGTCTCCTACCGTGACGGTGCACCGGTGCATCTGAAGGACGTGGCCAAGGTGATCAATGGCGCCGAGAACGCCTACGTCAAAGCCTGGTCCGGCGACCAACCCGGGCTGAACCTGGTGATTTTCCGCCAGCCTGGCGCCAACATCGTCGATACCGTGGACCGGGTTCTGGCTGCCCTGCCCAAGCTGCAGGAGATGCTGCCGGCCTCGGTCGAAGTGTCAGTGCTACAGGACCGAACCCAGACCATCCGCGCCTCGCTGCATGAAGTGGAGCTGACCCTGATGATCGCCGTGGCCCTGGTGATCGGGGTAATGGCGCTGTTCCTGCGCCAGTGGTCTGCGACCCTGGTGGTGTCCAGCGTGCTCGGCGTATCGCTGATCGCCAGTTGCGCGCTGATGTACATCTTCGGCTTCAGCCTGAACAACCTGACGCTGGTAGCCATCGTCATCTCGGTGGGCTTCGTGGTCGACGATGCCATCGTCGTGGTGGAGAACATCCACCGCCACCTGGAGGCCGGCGACGACAGCCGCACAGCGGCGCTCAAGGGCGCCGGGGAAATCGGCTTCACCGTGGTGTCGATCAGTTTTTCGCTGATCGCCGCGTTCATCCCCCTGCTGTTCATGGGCGGCGTGGTCGGCCGGCTGTTCAAGGAGTTCGCCCTTACCGCCACCGCCACCATCCTGATTTCGGTGGTGGTTTCGCTGACCCTGGCGCCAACCCTGTGCGCACTGTTCATGCGTCGCCCGCCCGGAGAGCACAAGGGCGGCTTTGGGGAGCGGCTGGTCGGGTGGTACGAAAAGGGCCTGGACCACGCCCTCGCCCACCAGCGCCTGACCCTCGGCGTGTTCGGCCTGACCCTGGCCCTGGCGGTGGCCGGTTACGTGGGTATCCCAAAAGGCTTTTTCCCGCTGCAGGACACCGGCTTCATCCTCGGCACCAGCGAGGCGGCGGCGGATGTGTCGTACCCGTCGATGATCGAGAAGCACCAGGCGCTGGCCAAAATCATCGAGGCCGACCCGGCGGTGGGCGCGTTCTCCCACTCGGTGGGCGTCACCGGCAGCAACCAGACCATCGCCAACGGCCGCTTCTGGATCGCCCTGAAGCCGCGTGGCGAACGCGATGTATCGGCCAGCGAACTGATCGACAGGCTGCGGCCCAAGCTGGCCCAGGTACCGGGCATCGTCCTGTACATGCGTGCCGGCCAGGACATCAACCTAAGCTCCGGCCCGTCGCGCACCCAGTACCAGTATGTGCTCAAGAGCAACGACGGCATGGCACTGAACCTGTGGACCCAGCGCCTGACCGAGCGTCTGCGGGAAAACCCGGCGTTTCGCGACCTGTCCAATGACCTGCAATTGGGTGCCAGCGTCACCCGCATCGATATCGACCGCCAGGCCGCGGCACGTTTCGGCCTGACCACCACCGACGTCGACCAGGCGTTGTACGACGCCTTCGGCCAGCGGCAGATCAGTGAATTCCAGACCGAGACCAACCAGTACAAGGTGATCCTCGAACTGGATGCCCGCCAGCGCGGCAAGGCCGAAAGCCTCAATTACTTCTACCTGCGCTCGCCGCTGACCAACGAGATGGTGCCGCTGTCGGCAGTGGCCCACGTGGCACCGCCCAGCACCGGGCCGCTGTCGATCAGCCACGACGGGCTGTTCCCGGCGGCCAACCTGTCGTTCAACCTGGCCCCGGGCGTGGCCTTGGGCGATGCCGTGACCATCCTCGAGCGCACCCAGCGCGAACTGGGCATGCCCGACTCCATCAGCGGCAACTTCCAGGGCGCGGCCCAGGCCTTCCAGAGCTCGCTGTCGAGCCAGCCGTGGCTGATCCTGGCAGCGCTGGTGGCGGTGTACATCATCCTCGGCGTGCTGTACGAAAGCTTCGTCCACCCGCTGACGATCATCTCCACCCTGCCCTCGGCCGGCCTCGGCGCACTGATCCTGTTGTGGGCCATGGGCCAGGACTTCAGCATCATGGGGCTGATCGGCGTGGTGCTGCTGATCGGCATCGTCAAGAAAAACGGCATCCTGCTGATCGACTTCGCCCTCGAAGCCCAACGCCGCCAGGGCTTGACCCCGGAACAGGCGATCCACCAAGCCTGCCTGACGCGCTTCCGGCCGATCATCATGACCACCCTGGCCGCCTTGCTCGGCGCGGTGCCACTGATGTTCGGCTTCGGCACCGGCGCCGAACTGCGCCAGCCACTGGGCATCGCCGTGGTTGGCGGCCTGCTGGTGAGCCAGGCGCTGACGCTGTTCACCACCCCGGTCATATACTTGGCCCTGGAGCGCCTGTTCCACCGCCGCCGGGCCGCCCGTGCGGCGGCGCCCAGTGCCAGTTAGGACAAGACCATGCGTGTGCTGATCATCGAAGACGAAGAAAAAACCGCCGACTACCTGCATCGCGGCCTCAGCGAGCAGGGGTTTACCGTCGACCTTGCGCGGGACGGCATCGACGGCCTTCACCTGGCCCTGGAAGGTGACTACGCGGTGATCGTGCTGGATGTGATGCTGCCAGGCCTGGACGGTTATGGCGTGCTGCGCGCCCTGCGCGCGCGCAAGCAGACACCGGTAATCATGCTGACAGCCCGTGAACGGGTCGAAGACCGTATCCATGGCCTGCGCGAGGGTGCCGACGACTATCTGGGCAAGCCGTTTTCCTTCCTCGAACTGGTCGCCCGCCTGCAAGCCCTGACCCGCCGTAGCAGCAACCATGAACCACTGCAGGTGCAGGTAGGTGACCTGTGGATAGACCTGATGGCGCGCAAGGCCACACGCGCCGGCCAGCGCCTGGAGCTGACGGCCAAGGAGTTCTCGCTGCTCAGCGTGCTGGCCCGCAGGCAAGGTGAAATCCTGTCGAAGACGGCGATTGCCGAGCTGGTCTGGGACATCAATTTCGACAGCGATGCCAACGTCGTCGAAGTGGCGATCAAGCGCCTGCGCGCCAAGCTCGACGGGCCTTTCGACAACAAGTTGCTGCACACCATCCGAGGCATGGGCTATGTCCTGGAAAACCGTGCGGGGTAATTCCATCGCACTGCGCCTGTCGGCGCTGTTCATCCTGGTTGCGCTGGGCGTGTTCCTGCTGATCGGTTCGGCGCTGTACCGCCAGGTCGACCGCAGCCTCGACCTGTTGCCGCAGGCCGAGCTGGATGCGCGCTTCAGCGTGCTCGAGTCCACCCTCAACCGCTTCGGCACACCGGAGCACTGGGTCAAGATCAACAACAAGCTCAACCTGCTCAGTGAAGAGGACAAGCGTATTCGCTTCTGGGTGGTCAGCAGCAACCCGGCCTACGAATACGGGCACCCCAGCGAGCTGGTCCGCGCCTTCGCCGAAGGTGCGCAGGGCATGCGCGACCTGCGCCTGCCCGACCGGCCCTACCCTTACAAGGTGCTGGTCAGCGAATTGCCGGCCCTGGGCGAGCGGCCGCCGCTGCGCTTTCTGATCGGCATAGACACCGAAACTTTCTGGCAGGCCCAGCACAGCCTGCTGGTAGCGATTGTCGGGCTGGCGGTGCTCGGCGTGCTGCTGGCCTCGCTGCTGGGCTACTGGGTGGCGCGCATCGGCCTGCGCCCGCTGCTGGCGTTGTCCGTTGAGGCCCAGGCGCTGGCGCCACCGCGCCTGGACGGGCGCCTGCAGACTGAGAGCCTGGCACCGGAGCTGGCCCAATTCGCCAGCGCCTTCAATGCCGCACTGGACCGAGTCAGCCAGGCCTATACACGGCTCGAAGCCTTCAACGCCGACGTCGCCCACGAATTGCGCTCACCGCTGACCAACCTGATCGGCCAAACCCAGGTGGCGCTGACACGCGGACGCAGCGCCGAGCACTACTTCGAAGTGCTGCAATCGAACCTTGAGGAGCTGGAGCGCCTGCGCAGCATCATCAACGACATGTTGTTCCTGGCCAGTGCCGACCAAGGCAGCAAGGCCACGGCCCTGACCCAAGCCTCGCTGGCCGAGGAAGTGGCGACCACCCTCGATTACCTGGACTACATTCTCGAAGACGCGCAGGTCGGCGTGAGCGTGAGCGGCGATGCCCAGGCGCCCATCGAAAAGGCCCAACTGCGCCGGGCGCTGATCAACCTGCTGAACAACGCCGTGCAACACACCGCACCGCACCAGGTGATCAAGGTGCAGATCGATGCCGGGCCGGAGCAGGTCAGCATCGCCGTGAGCAACCCGGGGCCGGCGATCGACGATGAGCATCTACCGTTGCTGTTCGAACGCTTCTACCGGGTGGATGCGGCACGTAGCAACAGTGGCGGCGGTAACCATGGTTTGGGGTTGGCGATCGTCAAGGCGATTGCGCTGATGCATGGTGGGGAAGTGTTCGTGCGTAGTGCCTCTGGGGCCAATACCTTTGGTATCAGGCTACCCACCCATGCCTGACAGGAGGTCGCGGTCGATGTGGGAGCGGCCTTGCGTCGCGAAAGGGCTGCGCAGCAGCCCCGATAAATGCTGCCATGGCACAGAACCTGGGGCCGCTTCGCGCCCCTTTCGCGACACAAGGCCGCTCCCACAAAAGTAAAGACCGCGTAGGCCCTCTAGCATGCAGGTTTGCGGCGAAAGTCCAATTGCTTTTCCTGCGATAGTTACCTTTTACGCAACAGTGCTTATCGCGCTTCGCTCTGTTTCAAGAGCTATGAAAGGACTAACTTTACCCCCGTCCTCATTAGCACTTGCACCGCAAGAAGGTAGTTTCAAATGTCCAACAGTATGGGTATTGCCAGCGTTTTCGTCCTGTCTTCCCTGTTGTTGTCGCCCCTGGCCATGGCTGAAGAATCCAAGGCTTTCGTCACCCGTAATGCCGAGTTCGCCGCGGTCCACCAAGAGGCCCGCGAAACCGTAGCCGCGCAACAGGCAGACACCGCGAAAGACGCAAACCAGACAGCTTCCAAGATCTCTGTCGATGCCAATGCAGACAGCTGATAAAGCGCTCTCGCTGCTCCCGTTTTCCCTTGGCTACGCCATGGGCACCACCGGTGCCGATATGTTAGCCTTTTAAAGCCGCTGCCGATCAGCGGCTTTTTTTATGTGCTTCAACTATCAGCCGAGCTGTAACGTCCATTTAAAAAAAGACGCACATTCGAAAATAAAAACTGCCCCACCGCCAGACCCAAGGAGCTAGTAACGGTGCCTTCCGCGTTTCGTTTTACCCCGCTGTTCATTGCGTTGACTGCAACGATCCCTTCCGCCGCCCAGGCAGATGAAGACAAGGCTGATGGCTTCATCGAAGGCTCGTCCTTCAACCTGCATTTCCGTAATGCCTACTTCAACCGCGACAACCACAACGCCGGCGTGCGCGACACCCGCGAGTGGGGCCAGGGCGCGGTTGCACGCTTCGAGTCGGGCTACACCCCAGGTGTGGTCGGCTTTGGCCTGGACGCCCACGCCATGCTGGGCCTGAAGCTCGACGGTGGCGGCGGCCATGCTGGCACCAGCATCCTGCCTACTCACCAAAAGAACGAAGACGAACTGGGTGCTGCCCCGCACTCGTTCTCCACCGCCGGTGCCGCAGTCAAGCTCAAGGCGTTCGACACCGAGCTCAAAGCCGGTGACCTGTTCCTCACCAACCCAGTGATCGCTGGCGGCGAAACCCGCATGCTGCCGCAGACCTTCCGTGGTGTAAGCCTGACCAACACCAGCATCGACGGCCTGCTGCTCGAAGGCGGCCAGGTGAGCTTCACCAAGCCGTACAACCAGAGTGGCCACCGCCGCATCGACACCTATTACGGTTCGCTGGGCGAGCATGACAAGAGCAAGCACCTGAACTGGGCCGGCGCTTCGTGGAGCGGTACCTCTGACATCACCGCCAACCTGTATGCGGCCGAGCTGAAGGACATCTGGAACCAGTACTACGCCGATTTCGACTACACCTATGCGGTCAACGACCTGGTAAGCCTGAACCCGGGCGTGCACTTCTACCACACCCAGGACACCGGCCAGGCCTTGCTGGGCAAGATCGACAACAACACCTACAGCGTGCATTTCACCGTCAACGCCGGGTTCCACAGCGTCACCGCCGCCTACCAGCGGGTCAATGGCAACACGCCGTTCGATTACATCAACCTGGGCGACAGCATCTACCTGGACAACTCGCGCATGTACTCGGACTTCAACGCTCCGAACGAGCGCTCATGGAAGCTGCAGTACAACTATGACTTCGCTGGCGTGGGCATCCCTGGCCTGACCACGGTGCTGTCGTACTCGCGCGGTGAGGCCGACCTGACCAAGGCCGTCCAGGACACCACCCACTACGACTACTACCGTGCCGATGGCAAGAATGCCATGCACTGGGAGCGCGACCTGGACGTGAAGTATGTGTTCCAGGAGGGTGATCTGAAGGACCTGTCGGTGCTGGTGCGCTATGCCACCCACCGTGGCAGCCAGGGCTATGCATCGATCGACAGCAACAGCGACAACGATGAACTGCGCGTGATCATGGATTACCCGTTGAACGTGTTCTGATCCAGGACCGGATGCGAGGGCTTCGCCCTCGTTTCGCCGGCAAGCCAGCTCCCACATCGCCAGTTTAGACCTCAAGCCTTGTGCGGTACTCGTGGGAGCTGGCTTGCCAGCGATGGGCCGCGCAGCAGCCCTGGCGTGATTCCGTCGGACAAATCTTGTCCGACAATCCCCGCTTCCCTAGAATGTCGCCGCCGCGAATGGCCCTGCCCACGCAGTAGCGAGCATGACCACCCGATTACCGCGTTTCGCACTTTACAGGTCGCACCCCGAGCTGATCCTCAACCTGGGCAGTTGCCTTGCCGTGCTCGCCATCGTGGCCATCGTCAGTTATCTGCTGGCGCGCGAGCGCGACAATGTCGAGCTGTCGGCAATTCGCTCGTCCAACAATATCGTCCAGCTGATCGAAAGCGACATCCTGCGCAACGTCGAACTCTACGACCAGTCGCTGCAGGGCCTGATCTGGGCGGTCGGGCGCAAGGAATTGCCGGAAATCCCCGGCCCGGTTCGCCAACGCCTGCTGTTCAATGAAGCCTTCGTCGACCGCAAGCGCGGTGAGGTGCTGTGGCTGGACAAGCAAGGCAATGTGGTGGGCGATTCCACCAGCAGCGTGCCACGCAAGGCCAACTTCAGCGACACAGGGATATTCCAGGCGCACCTGCACAATGCCAACCTCGGCCTGCTGGTGGGCCCGCCGTTCAAGGCCGGGCTCGGCGACCTGGGCTGGTGCATCAGTTTCAGCCGGCGTATCTCCGGCGCCAATGGCGAGTTCACCGGCCTAGCAGCGGGTGCACTGCGCCTGTCGTACTTCAGTGAGCTGTTTCAGCGCCTGGACATTGGAGAAGACAGCAGCATCAACCTGCTCAACACTGACGGCCAACTGCTGGCTCGCCAGCCCAGCCGCGCACAAGACCCGCGGATTGGCAGCAACTATGCCGAGCGGCCCAATTTCAAACGCATTCTCAGCGAGCAGAGCGGCAGCTTCACCGCCCGCTCCAGCCGCAACGGCAAACCGCGCATGTACACCTTCGCCCGGGTCGCGCAGTTGCCGCTGATCGTACTGGTCGTGCATTCGGCCGAAGACGTGTTCGAATCCTGGCGCCGCACTGCAACCCTGGTCAGCGTCGCCACCGGTGTATTGTGTGTGGGCATCCTCTGGCTGACCCTGCTGCTGGGCCGCGAACTACGCCGCCGCCACGAAGCCGAACAGGGCCTGGCGACCCTGGCCGCTACCGACAGCCTGACCGGCCTGGCCAACCGCCGTCACCTGGATCATGTACTGCGCCAGGAATGGGCACGTGCCCAGCGCAACCGCAAGCCGCTGGCGGTGCTGATGGTGGATGTGGACCATTTCAAGGCGTTCAACCAGCGCCATGGGCATGCCGGTGGCGACCATGCCCTGCGCGAGGTGGCAAAGACCATCGAGGCGTGCATACGCCGCCCGGCCGATCTGGCTGCGCGTTACGGTGGGGAGGAATTTCAAGTGGTGCTGCCGGAAACCGACCTGGCAGGTGCGCAGTTGCTGGCCGAGCGCATTCGTACCAGTGTCGAGGCCCTGGCGCCGTTTGCCGATGATGCCCACTCGGTAACGGTGAGCATCGGCATCGGCCTGTCAGGCACCCAGCACGATCTGGCGAGAGTGCTGGGTGCTGCGGACGAAGCGCTCTACCGGGCCAAGGCCAAGGGCCGCAACCGGGTAGAGGGGCCTGCCGACTAGCTACGAGCGCGTGCGGCGTTGCGCAAGGCCCTGACCTGGTCATGGTTGCGCTGCACACCTTGCAACTGTTTTTCCACCAGGTTGTAGGTCTGGTCGCTGGCGGTGCGGCCCAACTTCACCAGTTTTTCGCGGGCTTCCTTATAGGCCTTCAGGGCATGGTCTTCGCCCCGCTCCACCTCGTTCAGCACCGCTTCCTCATCCTTGCCGGTGACCATCGCCTTGAGGTTGACCCAACCCCGATGCAGGTCACCGCTGATGCTGGTAGAGGTTTCCGGGTCACCACCCAGGCGACGCACCTCGCTCTGCAGTTCGCCGGCCGCATTGGCACACTCACCGGCACGTTGAACGAAGAACGCTTTCAGTTCTGGGTTCTTCACATCATCGGCCGAGGCCTTGAAGCCTTTCTCGCCATCCTTGCTGTACTCGATCAGGTCGTTGAGCACGTCGATAACGTCTTTGTTGGGATTGCTCATGGCACAAACTCCTTGGCAGGTGATAGTCATCTGTAAGGGAGCAGCCTTCGTGCCAAGCGAGCCCCATATATAAAATCTTTTAAAATCAACTAGATATAAATATACCGGTAAAGGTTGAACACGGCGTTCTGCATGATTGCCGCTTGGGCCTTCGTGCAGATTGCAGTATGGTCGGCGCTTTTCGACAGCCAGGTGCGCCGATGATGAAGCCGGAAACCCTCGAACTGCTGGTGACCCGCACCATGCCGTTTGGCAAGTACCAGGGACGAATCATTGCCGACCTGCCGGGGGATTACTTGGCCTGGTTTGCGCGCAAGGGTTTCCCGGCGGGGGAATTGGGTGGGTTGCTGGCGCTGATGCACGAGATCGATCACAACGGGCTGGGTGAGCTGCTGGTGCCGTTGCGGCAGAAGCATCGGCGGTGACCTGTTCCGGCCTCTTCGCGGGCACGCCCGCTCCCACAGGTACTGCATGATCCTGAAGCTTGCAGTGACCCTGTGGGAGC
>NZ_JBNRIJ010000014.1:103881-118401 GCF_053557675.1 Pseudomonas sp. XP1
TTCTTGATCACCGCATACACCACCGCCGTCAGCAGGCTGCCCGCCACGATCGCCAACAAGTACAGCAGCGCATGGTTGATCGCATTGGGGATCAGCAGCACGAACAGGCCGCCATGCGGCGCCATCAGCTTGCAGCCGAAGTACATCGACAAAGCCCCGGTCAATGCCCCGCCGGCCACGCTGGCCGGGATCACCCGCAGCGGGTCCTTGGCGGCAAACGGGATAGCCCCTTCGGAGATGAAGCACAGCCCCAGCGCCAGGGCAGCCTTGCCCGCTTCACGCTCGCTCTGGGCGAACTTGCGTCGGGCCAGGAAGCTGGCGATACCCAGGCCAATTGGTGGCACCATGCCGGCGGCCATGGTCGCCGCCATCGGCGCATAGCTCGACGAGGCCAGCAGCCCCACCGAGAAGGCATAAGCCGCCTTGTTGATCGGTCCGCCCAGGTCGACGCACATCATGCCACCCAGCAACAAGCCCAGCAGGATGGCATTGGTGGTACCCATGCTGTCGAGAAAATGCGTGAGCCCTTCCAGCATCGCGGCCACCGGCTGGCCGACCACGTAGATCATCACCAGGCCGGTGAACAGGCTGGCCAGCAGCGGAATGATCAGGATCGGCTTGAGTGCCTCCAGGCTGCTGGGCAGGCGTGCCCAGCGGGCAATGGCCTTGGCGCTGTAGCCGGCGAGGAAGCCGGCGACGATACCACCGATGAAACCGGCACCCAGGGTGCTGGCCAGCAGGCCACCGATCATGCCGGGCGCCAGCCCCGGGCGGTCGGCAATGGACCAGGCGATATAGCCTGCCAGCAGCGGCACCATCAGCTTGAACGCAGCCTCACCGCCGATCTGCATCAACGCCGCCGGCAAGGTGCCCGGTTCTTTATAGGCCTCGATACCGAACACGAACGACAGGGCAATCAGCAGGCCGCCAGCCACCACCATCGGCAGCATGAACGACACGCCGGTGAGCAGGTGCTTGTATACCCCGGTCTTCTCGCCCTTCGCTGGCGTGCTCGCCGCTGCAGCATCGCTGCTGTTTTCCACCTTGGCTTCGGCCAAGGCCTTGTCCAAGGTGGCACGGGCCTGCTTTAGGGCGATACCGGTGCCACAACGGTAGATGCGCTTGCCGGCGAAACGCGCGGTGGGCACTTCGATGTCGGCGGCCAGCAGCACTACATCGGCTGCGGCGATGGCTTCGGCGGACAAGGGGTTGCGCGCACCGACCGAGCCCTGAGTCTCGACGGTGAGCTGGTAGCCGAGTTGCTGCGCAGCCTGCTGCAAGGCTTCCGCAGCCATGAATGTATGCGCAACGCCAGTCGGGCAGGCCGTGACGGCAACGATGCGTGCGCCAGCGCTGCCAGTTTCGGCCAGAAGGCCTGGCACCGTGGCCAGCAGACAGGCTTTGGAAGCTGCCTCATCGAGGAAGCCTTCGCGGTCGGCCAAAGCCTGGGACGGCGTGCTCTGGTACACACGCTTGCCGACGAAACGCTCAAGGTCCACCGGGCCTGTGCTGACTACCAGCACCCAGTCGGCCTCGGCGATCTGCGCGGCGCTCAGTTGCCGCTCGGGGTGGCCGGCATCCTGCACTTCGACGCTGGTGCTCCAGCCGCGCCGCTGTGCAGCGGCGGACAGCAAGCGCGCGCTCAGCACGCTCGACACCTGGCCGTTGGGGCAGGCAGTGACAATGGCAATGTTCATCGGCAACCCTCTTGTTGTTCTGTCAGTTGCACGGCGGCTTCAAGACGCGCCAGTTGCTCGCGGTCACGGATACCGAAACCAACCTGGGTAACAGCCTGTGCAGCGATCGCGGTGGCGCGGGTCAAGGTCTTTGCCGGAGCTTCGCCCTGCAGCAAGCCGTGGACCATGCCTGCCACCAGCGAATCACCTGCGCCCACCGTGCTGGCAACCTGCACCTTGGGCGGGCAAGCATGTACGACATGGCGATTGGTAAACCAGCTGACGCCCTGTTCACCCGCCGACACCACCACGTGTTCGACGCCACTGGCCAGCAGGCGCTCGGCAGCAGCGCGCTGCTGCGCCGGGTCATCCACAGCCAGGCCAAGCACCTCGCCCAGCTCTTCGGTATTGGGCTTGACCAGCCAGGGCGAGCTCTGCAGGCCGGCACGCAGGGCTTCGCCGCTGCTGTCCAGGGCCACCTTGAGGCCTTGCGCCTTGAGCTGTTCGAGCAACTGGCGGAACCACTCGGCACTGATCCCGCGCGGCAGGCTGCCAGCCACCACCACCGCGTCGTGGCCTGGGGCAATCTGCGTCAGGCGCCGCAGCAATGCACTACGTGCCGCTTCGTCGACTTCCGGGCCTTGGCCGTTGATGTCGGTGACACGGCCATCATCCTCGACCAGCTTGATGTTGCTGCGGGTTTCGCCCGGCACGCGGACAAAGCAGTCGACGAAGCCGCGCCAGTCGATCAGCGCCTCGAAGGGCTGCAGGTTGTCACGCCCGAGGAAGCCGCCAACGGTGACGCTGTGCCCCAGGTCGGCCAGTACCTGGGCAACGTTCAGCCCCTTGCCCGCGGCGTGGCTGTGCTGCTCATGGCTGCGGTTGACCTGCCCCGGGCGCAGGGTATCCAGGCCGATGGTGATATCCAGCGCCGGGTTCAGGGTGAGGGTGAGGATCTTGGCCATTCAGTAACGCTCCACCAGCGCGCGAACCGCTGCGGCGCTGTCCTGTTGCAGGGCCTCGCGCGCCAGGGCGCGGGCCGTCTGGTGATCGGCCTGGCGGACCAGGGCCTTGACTTCGGCAATGCTGCGCGCGGCGACGCTGAGTTCGTCCACGTCCAGGCCCAGCAGCACGGCCACTGCCTGCGGGTCGGCCGCCAGTTCGCCGCACACGCCCACCCACTTGCCATGGGCATGGGCGGCGCGCACGGTCATGTCGATCAGGCTGAGCACCGCCGGGTGCAGGCCGTCGGCCTGGGCCGAGAGGCTGGGGTGGCCACGGTCGATGGCCAGGGTGTACTGGGTCAGGTCGTTGGTGCCAATGCTGAAGAAGTCCACCTCGCGCGCCAGTTGGGGTGCCAGCAGCGCCGCCGAGGGCACTTCGACCATGATGCCCAGCTGCAGGTCGGCTACCGGGATCTCGGCACGCAGCCGCTCGACCATGGCGCGCGCCTCGCGCCATTCATGCACCTGCCCGACCATCGGGAACATGATGCGCAACGGGCGCTGGTCGGCCGCGCGCAACAAGGCGCGCAGCTGGTCCTCCATCACCTGCGGGCGCTGCAGGGTCAGGCGTACGCCGCGCACGCCGAGGAACGGGTTTTCCTCGGCGGCGATCGGCCAGTACGGCAGCGGCTTGTCCCCGCCAACATCAAGGGTGCGTACCACCAGCGGGCGCCCGTCGAGGCCATCGAGCACACGGCGATACTCGGCTTCCTGGGTCGCCACATCCGGGGCCTGGGTGTGAGCCATGAAAATCAGCTCGGTGCGCAGCAGGCCCACGCCTTCGGCGCCCTGCTCCACTACCTTGGCAATGCCGTTGCTCTCGCCAATGTTGGCAAACACCTCGACCGCGTGACCATCACGCGTGACCGCCGGCTCGAAGCGGTTGGCCCAGGCGGCCTGCAAGCGTTGCTCGCGCAGGTCTCGCTCGGCCAGGGCCCGTTGCAGTTCATCCGCTGGCGGCGCCACGCTGACCACGCCACGCTGGCCATCGAGCAGCAACGGCGTGCCACTGTCCAACAGCAGTATCGACGCCCCCGCGCCCACTACCGCCGGGATGCCCAGGGCACGGGCGACGATGGCGCTGTGGGCGGTGGCGCCACCCTGGGCGGTCACGATACCGGCTACGCGGCTCGGGTCCAGCCGGGCGACATCGGACGGGCCGACTTCGGTCATCACCAGCACGTAGGGTTGCTCGGGTTCAGCCTGGGCCTGCACACCACACAACTGCGCCAGCACACGGCGGCCGATGTCACGCAGGTCAGCAGCACGTTCGGCGAGCAAGGCATCGTGCAGCGACTCCTGCTGGCGCGCCGCCGCCTCGATCACCGCCATCCAGGCGGCTGCGGCGCTCTCGCCCTGGCCCAGGCGCTGCTCGACATCATCGGTCAGAGCCGGGTCGGCGAGCATTTCCTGATGGGTGACGAAGATTTCGCCAATGGCCTTGTCGCTGCGCTGGACCAAGGCCTGCAGCTCGCCATTGACAGTCGCCACGGCTTCACGCAGCTTCTGCCGCTCCAGGACGCAGGACTCGCCGCGCAGGGGGTAGTCGAACTCACGCTCGACGCACACATGCGCCGGGCCACTGGCAATACCGGGCGCCGCACCCACGCCGTGGATGCGGCTACCGGCTGCGGGCGCTTGCAGCACTTCGGCGGCTGCGCCTGCTACGGTCGCCGCGCTCTGTGGCAGTGGCTCCACCTCTTCGCCCAGGCCTTGCTCGATGGCGGCCAGCAGCACCGGCAAGGCATCGGCGGCGATGCCTGGCTCAGCCACCAGTTCCAGCGCCTGGCCACGCCGGGCACCGAGACTGAGCAGCTTGCTCAGGCTCTTCACCGACACCGCTGGCTGCGCGCTGTCGACCAGGCGTACACGTATTTCCCCCTCGAAACCTTTGGCCAGCTGCGCCAATACCTTTGCCGGCCGGGCGTGCAAACCATGCGGGTTGGCCAGCACCACGCGCGCGCTGGGCCAGTCCACCGGTGCCTCACCGCCCAGCACCTCCAGCACCGCGCGGCTGCTGGTGGCCTGGTAGAGCATCTGCCCGCGGCCTTCGATCAGCACTTCGCACAGGCGTTCGAGCAAGGCCTGGTGGGCTGCACCGAGGCTGGCCAGGCAGAACAGGCCGTTGAGCGGTTGGTCGCGGTAACGCAGCGGCTGCTGCGGGGTGATGAAGGCCAGGCCCGGCTGGCGCACCTGGCGCTCGCTGTGCAGCCACCACAGGCCCTCGCCCAACGGCAGCGGCTCGGCCTGCTGCAGCACGGCGGCAAAACCGCTGTCGACGCAGTCGGCGCGCTGCAACAGGCGGGCGCCGCGCCAGGCCAGTTCATCGAAGTCTTCGGCCGGCAGGTTCAGGCCGACCAGTTGTGCATCCAGCGCCAGTTCCTGTGGCGCGCCCTGCAACAGTTTCAGCAACGCCTCGGCGGAGCCGGCGCGGCGCAATGCTTCGGCCAGATCGGTCTCGCCCAGCGCGCGGGTCAGCAGTTGCAGCAGGCGCAGGTGTTCATCGGAACGGGCGGCAATGCCGATGGCAAGGTAGACCATCTGGCCATCGCCCCAGTCCACGCCCTCGGGAAACTGCAACAGGCGCACGCCGGTGGCGTAAACCAGGTCACGGGTTTGCGGCGTGCCATGGGGGATGGCGATGCCCTGCCCAAGGAAGGTGGAGCCTTGTGCCTCTCGGGCCTGCAGCCCTTGCAGGTATCCCTCGGCGACCAGGCCGTCAGCGACCAGCCGGTCGGCCAGCAGGCGCAATGCCTCGGCCTTGTCGGCGGCCTTCTGGCCCATGGCTATCTGCTCCTTGGCGAGCTCGAGCATGACCTTCTCCTTTTGCAGTTCCCGGTCGGGTACTGGAGTATTGTTGTGAAATTCACATGAACGGCCAGTTCAACAGCCTTGCACGGATGGCAGCCGAGGCAGAAAATTCGGCAGCTGAAACGATTAATCTGACCAGACGGCCACGTTACTCGATAATCTGCCGAGGAAAAAGCCCCATCCTGTCGGACAATTGCGACAATGGTCGTCTGCGCGTGGCGCCCTCGCCGGGTCAAAATACCCGGTCAGGGCTCACAGCCAGCCCCGGTAATAACAAGGAAAATTCGGTGAAACTCAGCGATATCGCCCGTCTGGCCGGTGTGTCCGTGACCACTGCCAGCTACGTCATCAATGGCAAGGCCGAACAGCAGCGCATCAGCAACAGCACTGTCGAGCGGGTACGCGCGGTGGTCGAGGCCCACGGCTTCACCCCCAACCCGCAGGCCGCTGGCCTCCGCAGCCGGCATACCCGCACCCTGGGCTTCATTCTCCCGGATCTGGAGAACCCCAGCTACGCCCGCATCGCCAAGCAACTCGAACAAGGTGCCCGCGCCCGCGGCTACCAGTTGCTGATCGCCAGCAGCGACGACCAGCCCGACAGCGAGCGCCAGTTGCAGCAGCTGTTCCGCGCCCGCCGTTGCGATGCACTGTTTGTCGCCAGCTGCCTGCCGCCAGAGGACGACAGCTACCGCGAACTGCAGGACAAAGGCCTGCCGGTGATCGCCATCGACCGCCGCCTGGACCCTGCGCACTTCTGCTCGGTGATCAGCGACGACCGCGATGCCAGCCGCCAGCTGGCCGCCAGCCTGCTCAACGCCGCCCCGCGCAGCATCGCACTGATCGGCGCACGCCCCGAGCTGTCGGTCAGCCAGGCACGTGCCGGCGGCTTCGACGAAGCACTGCAAGGCTATGCCGGCGAAGTTCGCCGCTATCAGGGCGAAGCGTTCAGCCGTGAGTGCGGCCAGCGCCTGATGCAGCAGTTGATCGACGACCTTGGCGGCCTGCCGGACGCCCTGGTGACTACCTCCTACGTGCTGTTGCAAGGGGTGTTCGACACCCTGCAAGCGCGCCCTGCCGACTCGCGCCAGCTGCAACTGGGTACCTTTGGCGACAACCAGCTGCTCGACTTCCTGCCGCTGCCAGTCAATGCCATGGCCCAGCAGCATGGCCTGATTGCCGCCACCGCCCTGGAACTGGCACTGGCCGCGATCGAGGACAAACGCTACGAACCTGGCGTGCATGCCGTCGGTCGAACGTTCAAGCAACGCATTACAGCGGCCTGAACATGCGCCTGATCGACACCCACACCCATCTGGACTTCCCCGATTTCGACGCCGACCGCCCGTGCTTGCTGGCCAACGCGATGTCGCGAGGGGTTGAGCGGATGGTGGTCCTGGGGGTGTACCAGGCGAATTTCCAGCGGGTGTGGGACCTGGCTTGTGCCGACCAGCACCTGTTCGCCGCGCTCGGTCTGCACCCCATCTACCTGGACCAGCATCGCCCGGAGCACCTGGTGCAGCTGCGCGAATGGCTGGAGCGCCTGCACGGCGACCCACGGCTATGTGCCGTAGGCGAGTTTGGCCTGGACTATTACCTCGAAGACCTGGACAAGGCCCGCCAGCAGGCGCTGTTCGAAGCGCAACTGCAGATGGCCTGCGACTTCGAACTGCCCGCCCTGCTCCACGTGCGCCGCAGCCATGCCCAGGTGATCGCCACGCTCAAGCGCTACAAGCCGGCGCGGGCGGGGGTGATACATGCGTTTGCCGGCAGTTACGAAGAGGCCCGCGAATACATCAAGCTGGGGTTCCGGCTTGGGCTTGGCGGTGCGGGTACCTGGCCGCAGGCCCTACGGCTGCGCAAGACCCTGGCGCGGTTGCCGCTGGACAGCGTGGTGCTGGAGACCGATGCGCCGGACATGGCGCCGGTCATGTACCCAGGGGTGAGGAACAGCCCGGAGCACCTGCCGGAAATTGCCGGGGCGCTGGCGCAGGTGATGGGTGTGGATGTCGCGGAGCTGGCTGAAGCCAGCACCCGCAATGCTTGCGAGTTGTTTGGCTGGTAACTGAAGTGCTGGCACCCGCGAAGAAGCCAGCGTGTCAGTTCAGACAAGCACCGTCCACAGCGCAAACCCGGCATACCAAAGCACCGCACAGCGCAGCAACAGCTCCCACAGGCTGTCCAGCCGCCCCAGCCCGCGCTGGCTGTCTTCTTCCTCGGGAATGTCATCGGCAATGCGCCCGACCCGGGCCACCAGGTGCGCTGCGCTGATGTGCCAGTTGAGCACCTCGTGCAGCATCACACGGGTGACCGCGAGGAAGTTGCCGACCAGGGCAAAGCTCAAGGCCAGCACCCGCACCGGCAACCAGTCCATGATATGCCTCAGCTGCTCGGCACGGGCCTTCAACGTCGGCTGCTTGCTGTGTTCGCCGCACAGCGCCAGCAGGCGATAGGCCAGGGCTGCCCCCGGACCCAGCACGAAGTACCAGAAGATCACCGCGAAAAAGCCCTGGTACACCTGCCACAGCAGGTTGCCCTGTACCCGCACCAACAGGCTGTGCGGTTCGTCGGCCGCCAGCCCAAGGTCGCGCTCGGCCACATGCAACGCGGCCTGGTCGTCACCGCGCCGCCAGGCATCGCGGAACGGCCCCAACGATGCCTTGGCATCGCCGCGGCCCAAGCTGTAGATCAGCACCAGCAGGTGCACCGGCAATGCCAGCAAGCCGTACGCCACCGGGTCCAGTACATGCAGCAGCAACACCAGCAGCGCTACCGGTGCCAGTACCAGGATGGCCAGCGTCCACCACGGGTGCACCTTGCCGCTGCGCTCCAGGCGCACCAGTTCGCCAAGGAAGAACCCATCGCGCTGCACCTGATGGCGCAGGGCCGAGAATTTCTCGACCCACAGCGCCAGCAACAACACCAGAAAACTCATGCCTTGTCCTCGTTTTGCTGCAGCGCCTGTCGGTAGCGCGGCCAGTCGAAAGCCGGGCCGGGGTCGGTCTTGCGCTGCGGGGCAATGTCGCTGTGACCCTGGATGCGGCCCAGGTCGATGGCCGGCCAGGCACCGCGGATGTGCCGGGTAAGTTGCTCCAGCACCGCGTACTGCGCATCGGTATAAGGCAGGTCGTCGGTGCCTTCCAGTTCGATGCCGATGGAGAAATCGTTACAGCCTTCACGCCCGTCGAAGCACGACACACCGGCATGCCAGGCGCGGTCGAGCAACGACACGAACTGGGTCACCGTACCGTCACGCTCGACGAACAGGTGCGCCGAGACGGTCAGGTGGCTGATGCTGGCGAAGTAAGGGTGTTCGTCGGGGTCCAGGCGGTTCTGGAAGAATTGCTGGACCTTGCCGGTACCGAAACAGGCAGGCGGCAGGCTGATGTTGTGGATCACCAGCAGGGAAATCGATTCGCCTTCGGGGCGGGGATTGAAGTTCGGCGAGGGGCAGTGGGTGATTCCGATTCCGTGGAACCAGCCAGTGGCACGGTCCAATTGCATGGGGCAGATCCTGAAAACGCCGTGAACAGGTCAACAGTATGCCCTGTGGCCAACGGCGTTTGCATGTGAATCATTGTAATGCTGAGGGAGCGGGCATGCTTGCAGCCCTAGCGCAGGGCCGTTGCTCCTAACGGCGCAAGCTGTCGAGCACCGCTTCCAGCGCCCGCTCGAACAGCAGCCCGTCATCCAGCACTCGCACGTCGCCTCGGTGCAGTGCCTGGGCCAGGCTGGCCCCGTTCCATTCACGCACTTTCATGCCGGTACGGTTGGCGAACACCAGCCGGTCGCTGCTGTCGATGCGAGCCACCAGCTTGCAGCGCAACGGTTCGTCCTCGTCCCGTACCTCGACCCAGGTACCGATACGCAGGCGCTGCACCTGGCGCAGCGCCACAGCCTGCCCGTCGGCAAACTGCAACGGAGCACAAGCGGGTTCTTCGGCAATCGCCAGGACGATGTCCTCGTCCACCAGCACCTCGTTCAGCGGCTGGCCCTCTCCACCGGGCTGCATCGCGGTACCCGCGCAGGCTCGCAGGTGCAACTGCTCCAGTTGCAGAAAGAACTCGCGGGTCTTTGCCGAGTCCAGGGCCACGCTGGCCAGGCCATCGCGCAGTGCCTTGAGCAGGTCCGGCACCTGCTGCAGCAAGGCATGCGGTTCATGCGGCGGGGTGATGCTGACCAGCAGCGTGTCCATCGTCTGCAAGGCGTCTCGCCAGGCCTGGGATGCCTCACCCTGCTTTAGCCAGGCC
Source organism: Pseudomonas sp. XP1 (assembly GCF_053557675.1). NCBI lineage: Bacteria > Pseudomonadati > Pseudomonadota > Gammaproteobacteria > Pseudomonadales > Pseudomonadaceae > Pseudomonas > Pseudomonas sp. XP1. The sequence goes on from NZ_JBNRIJ010000014.1 coordinate 113,620, forward strand.
AGCAGCAGTACCTGGCTCCAGGCTTGCACCAGCATCTGTACCACCACCTGCGGTAATAACCGGCCGCGCAGCCGCTGATTGAGTGCATGCTGCACCTGCTGCCTGGCCTGCAGCGCGCGGGCACGCCCTTCTTCGGCGTCGCGGGTACGCTGTTCAAGCAGCTCGTTGCGCCGCCGCTCGTCCTGGTTGAAAGCGAGGAAGTCTTCGAGCAGTTCGGCGAACAGGCTGGCATCCTCGGCAAAATCATTGAGCAGGCGCTGGACGATACGCTCCACACGCAGGTGCAGGCTGTCGCGCATGCCGTCGCTGCCGCATTCCCAACCGATTGCCGCGCCAGCGATCTCGTTGAGCAGGCGGCGGGCCGGGTGGCTGGCCCGACTGAACAGCCCCTTGTCCAGCAGCGCCACTTTCAACAGCGGAATATGCAGGCGCCCGATCAGCGCACGCAGGCTGGCCGGCAGGTTGTCGTCGCTCTGGATGAAGGCGAACAGCAGGCCAACCAGGTTGATCATGTCCTCGTCGGCCACGTCGATGCGCCGCCGTGTGCCGCTGCGCACGCTCACCCGCAGCAGCAATTGTTCAAGCTGTTGGCCAAGCTCGAAATCATCGTCCTCGTGGGTAGCGGGCACATAGTGCTGCAAATGCGAAAGCAGCCGCAGCAGGTCGGCGGTGCTGATTGGCTGGGCGGCGGCCACCGCCTGCAAACGAGGCGCGAACTGCCCACGCGCCGGGGCCAGCAGAGTTTGCAACGAGGCAAAGAACGCCTGCCCTGCCGCGTCCGCACCCACCTCGCTCCCCAGGTTCGCCGGCCCGCGCCGTGCGTTCATGCGCCGGTCTTCGGCGCGCCGGCGCGGTGCCGGTGGCAACTCGGGCAGCACACCGGCGGCGGCCAGCAATTGGTTGGCTTCGCCATAGATCACATCAGCATCGCGCAACACATAGCGCTCGAACAGTTTGAGCAGGACCAGCTTGACCCGCAGGCCAACCCCCAGGTTACGGCCTGCGTCCAGGAAGTAGCCGCACAGCGCCGCGGGCCCCAGCGGGTTGTGCTGCTCGTGCAGGGGGCGGTCGAGCAGTAGCTGCAAGCGCAGGCCCAGTTGCTGCAAGGCAATGCCGTCACGTGACAGCACCCGCGCGACCATGCCTTCGATCGCGGCAGCCCTCTCTACCTGGGCCTTGCTGCGCAGGTTGCCCGGCTCGACCAGGCGCGCCAGCAGGTCGACCTGGCCGATACGGGCAAAGGCATCATAGAAGGTGTCGAGAAAACCGCGCTCGATGCTCTTGCGCTTCAGGCGCAGGTCACGCATGGCCTCGAAGTACAGGTTCTGGTCACTGCGGTCGAAGGCCTTGTCGGCCATCTCGAAGAGGGTGTCGTCGGCGTTGTCGAACAAGTCCTGCAGGCCCTGACGCAACTGCAAGGCGGCCTTGTCCCGCACTTGCAGGAGCAACACCGGAAGGCAAGGGAGAGGCGCACGCCCGCCTCGATCGATGGCTGCCGCCAAGGGCACCACCTTGCCTTCTTTTTGCATCCTGTACTCCTTGCAGGGTGTCTCGCCCAAAGGGGCTGAAGATCGTCAAAGTCATGACGCCAAATACTGGTCACCATTATCGGTAAAAACCCGCACAGCTGCCAGCGCCGTTTCACTGGCTGGCTAATGACCCTGATTTACCCCGCTTGCTCACACCGGCCGACCAAAGGTCATCGCCGAGGCGACTGTACACACCGGCCCCCTGCCCTATAATCGCCGGCATCTAGCTTGTGGAGCCGACCATGCCGAACCTACGCCTTGCCGACCTGACCGCTGAAATCGAAGCCAACGTGCGCCGCGCGCTGTTGGAGGACATCGGCAGTGGCGATATCACAGCACAGCTGATCCCGGCGGAGCGCCTGGCCAAGGCAACCATCATCACCCGCGAAGACTGCGTGATCGCAGGCACCGCCTGGGTCGACGCCGTGTTCCGCCAACTCGACCCACGCGTGGCGGTGCACTGGCAGGTGGCCGATGGCGAGCGCGCCACGGCCAACCAGCCGCTGTTCCATCTGGAAGGGCCCGCGCGTTCGCTGCTCAGTGGCGAGCGCAGTGCACTGAACTTCCTCCAGATGCTGTCGGGTGTCGCCACCCGTGCGCGCTTCCTGGCAGAGCTGGTGGAAGGCACCCAGGTGCGCTTGCTGGACACACGCAAGACCCTGCCGGGCCTGCGCCTGGCGCAAAAGTATGCCGTGACTTGCGGCGGTTGCGACAACCACCGCATCGGCCTGTACGACGCCTTCCTCATCAAGGAAAACCACATCGCCGCCAGTGGCGGAGTGGCCGCGGCCGTGGCTGCGGCGCACCGCATTGCGCCGGGCAAGCCGGTGGAAATCGAAGTGGAAAGCCTCGATGAACTGCGCCAGGCACTGGCCGCAGGTGCCGACATCATCATGCTCGACGAACTGAACCTGGAGGAGATGCGCGAAGCAGTGCGCATTACCGCGGGCAAGGCCAAACTGGAAGCCAGTGGCGGGGTCAACGAGACGACCTTGCGGGTGATTGCCGAGACTGGGGTGGATTACATCTCGATTGGCGCCATGACCAAGGATGTGAAGGCGGTGGACCTGTCGATGCGGTTGAGCCTGTGAGCTGATTGCAGGCATGAAAAAACCGGCCATTGAGCCGGTTTTTTTTGGGGGGGGCGCTCTCGGATCAGAACGAAGCGTTGGCCAGCCCATCCAGGTAACGCTCGACATCCAGCGCCGCCATGCAGCCGGCACCGGCCGAGGTAATGGCCTGGCGGTAAACGTGGTCAGCCACGTCACCGGCGGCGAACACGCCCTCGACGTTGGTGGCGGTGGCATTGCCTTCACGGCCGCCGTTGACCACCAGGTAGCCGTCCTTCAGGGTCAGCTGGCCTTCGAACAGCGAGGTGTTCGGGGTATGGCCAATGGCAATGAACACGCCGTCGACCATGATTTCGTCGCTGCTGCCGTCGTTGTTCTTCAAACGCGCACCGGTCACGCCCATGTTGTCACCCAGCACTTCGTCCAGGGTGGCGTTGAGTTTGAGCTCGATCTTGCCTTCGGCCACACGGGCGTGCAGCTTGTCGACCAGGATCTTCTCGGCGCGGAAGGTGTCGCGACGGTGTACCAGGGTCACTTTGCTGGCGATGTTGGCCAGGTACAACGCCTCTTCCACGGCAGTGTTGCCGCCACCAACCACGGCAACCGGCTTGTTGCGGTAGAAGAAGCCGTCGCAGGTGGCGCAGGCCGACACACCCTTGCCCATGAAGGTTTCTTCCGACGGCAGGCCCAGGTAACGAGCGCTGGCGCCAGTGGCGATGATCAGCGCGTCGCAGGTGTACTTGCCGCTGTCACCCTGCAGGGTGAAGGGCTTGTTGGCCAGGTCGACGGCGTTGATGTGGTCGAAGACGATTTCGGTTTCGAAACGCTCGGCGTGCTCCTGCATGCGCTGCATCAGAGCAGGACCGGTCAGGCCGTGGGGGTCGCCCGGCCAGTTGTCGACTTCGGTGGTGGTGGTCAGCTGGCCGCCGGCCTGCATGCCGGTGATCAGCAGCGGCTTGAGGTTGGCACGGGCGGCATACACCGCGGCGCTGTAACCGGCAGGGCCGGAACCGAGAATGATGACGCGCGAATGACGTACTTCAGACATGTCGAACTCCTGTCGAGCGGGCCGCTGGGCCGGCATCGGTGTGCCGGCTGCGCCAGCAGGAAAATTAAAAAGGACCCACGCAGCACTTGGGGAAGGCTACAACGCGCAGGCCCAGAAAGCGGAAAGTTGAGCGCACTGTAGCGAGGTCGCAAAGATTAAGGAAATATCCTTCGACAATCCACCTCATAGGCATCGTCTATTCAGCGATTTCATCGATAGCCAAGCCCTGCCGCTTTTGTTACAGCCGGTTTCCCGCCCGCTGCTCGCCTTCCGTCGGCGCGGCAAACTCGGTAAGGTCAGCGCGTTTTCCTTCTCTGCGGAGTATCTCGATGCAAGCCCCTGTCCTCTCTGGCCCCCAGTACCTGCGCGAAGGCCTGAAACTGGTGCTGAGCCCCAACCTGCGGTTGTTCGTGCTGCTGCCACTGGCCGTCAACCTGCTGCTGTTCGGCGGCCTGATCTACTTCGCCGGCCACCAGTTCAGCCTGTGGGTGGACGCCCTGATGCCGAGCTTGCCAAGCTGGCTTAGCTTTCTTACCTACATCCTCTGGCCGCTGTTCGTCGCCCTGGTGGTGTTGATGGTGTTCTTCACCTTCACCCTGGTGGCCAACATCATTGCCGCCCCTTTCAATGGCTTTCTGGCGGAAAAGGTCGAGGTGGTGGTGCGTGGCCAGGACAACTTCCCGGCGTTCAGCTGGGGCGAACTGGTGGCCATGGTGCCACGTACCTTTGGCCGTGAAATGCGCAAGCTGGGCTACTTCCTGCCGCGGGCCATCGGCCTGTTCATCCTGTCGCTGATCCCGGTGGTCAACGTGGTGGCAGCGCCGCTTTGGCTGATCTTCGGGGTGTGGATGATGGCTATCCAGTACATCGACTACCCGGCGGACAACAACAAGATGAGCTGGCAGGACATGCTGGCCTGGCTGCGCAGCAAGCGCTGGCAGTCGCTGGGCTTTGGCGGAATAACCTACCTGGCACTGATGATTCCGCTGGTCAACGTGCTGATGATGCCGGCGGCGGTGGCCGGGGCCACGTTGTTCTGGGTGCGGGAGCGCAACTGATCCCTCTCGGACCTTGCGCGGCCTCCTGTGGGAGCGGCCTTGTGTCGCGAAAGGGCCGCACAGCGGCCCCAGGATAT